>JAHJNP010000093.1 GCA_018820745.1 Gammaproteobacteria bacterium | reverse complement strand
CTTCCTGCAAGGTATCGACCGCTACGACCGCCGCTACACCCCGGATGACGTTGCCATCAGCTTTGTAACCGACGTTGAAAGCGGCCAATTGATCGATGCCGAGGACGCCTTCTTCGTCCACGGTTCGAGTGCCCTCGGTCCGATGCGTGATGCGGACTTGCCGGCCTTTGCCAGCCGTGAAGCGGCAGACGGCTTTATTCGCAGCCGCAACGGCCGCGTACTGACCTTCATGCAGATCACGCCTGAACTGATCCAGTCAATAAACCGCAACGTGCCTCATCGCCACTAAGGTCAGGCTGCAGGATTCGTAATAAAAAAACGGGGGGAGATTTGCATCTCCCCCCGTTTTTTTAAAGCGACAACAGTTTCGTCTCTGACGCCTACTTCGACTGGTCGACCATGAAGTCCACCGCCGCCTTGACCTCGTCATCCGACAGGGTGGTGGAACCGCCGCGTGCAGGCATCATGCCTTTTGCGCCTGTGAAACCTTCAATCGAATGCTGGTAGAGCACATCCATGCCCTGAGCGATGCGCGGTGCCCAGTCAGCCTGGTCACCCGGCTTCGGCGCGCCTGCAGCGCCCACCGCGTGGCACATTGAGCAGACATTGCCATACACCTTCTTGCCCAGGTCGTTCGCCATTGCCACCGGTTCTACTGCCGGTGCTGCCGCCTCCGGCATTGCGGGGGCCGAGGCTTCCGGCGCGGAACTCTCTTGCTTCCCGCAAGCACTCAATAAAACTGCCAGTGAAACGGCGAGAACGAACGGCATTTTCTTCATGGATGTCTCCTGTTGTGCCGGGTCAGCTTGAACCGGACTCTGTAAAGCCGATACGACAGGCTTCCGTCGTGGAGCATCCTGTCTGCCGGATTCAGGATTGAAGCCTGAAGCGGCGGTGTCGACACTGGGCAAAATATAGCATGCCTCCTCGCCACATCACCGAGGCCGAAGAGATACCCCCCAATATTAAAAGTGCCTGACTGCATGCCGGCCGATACGCCCTATCTCTCGGTAAAACATGGGCTCAAGGCACTACCCCCTCTACCTCTTAGGAGGTAGAGGGGCGCTATTCATCTGGATTCCGGCCTCTTTTCATCTACGTTCATAGGCATACACTTCGATCAGCATTTCGGATAACCAAGTCCAGATAATTGATAAAGGACGCGACATGGCCACCCAGACCCAGCAGCAGATTTCCGTACTCAGCATGAGCACGCTGGCATTCACCGTGTGCTTCGCCGTATGGGTGATGTTCTCCATCATCGGCATCCCGATCAAGACCAACCTCGGGCTGAACGAAACCCAGTTCGGCCTGCTCGCCGCCACCCCCATTCTCACCGGCTCGCTCCTCCGTCTGCCGCTCGGCATGCTGACCGACAAGGTCGGCGGCCGCATCGTCTTCTTCGTGCTGATGCTCTCCACGGTTATCCCGATCTATCTGATCAGCCTCGCCACCGCGTACTGGCACTTTCTGGTGCTCGGCCTGTTCATCGGCGCGGCCGGCGCATCCTTCTCGGTCGGCATCTCCTACGTCGCGCGCTGGTTTCCCAAGAAGCGCCAGGGTTTTGCCATGGGCATCTTCGGTGCCGGCAATGCCGGTGCGGCGGTGACCAAGTTCGTCGCGCCAGCGCTGGTGGTGGCCTACGGCTGGCAGGCGGTGCCGCAGGTTTACGCCGTCGCCATGCTGGTCATGGCCATCCTGTTCTGGATCTTCACCTACACCGACACTGCGCACCATGTGTCGAGCAAGATCACCATCAAGGAGCAGCTTGCCGCGCTGAGGGATCCCAACGTGTGGAAGCTGTGCCAGTACTACTCCATCGTGTTCGGCGGCTACGTCGCGCTGAGTCTGTGGATGACCAAATACTACATTACCGAATACGGCTTCGGCATGCAGACCGCCGCGCTCCTCGCCGCCATTTTCGTGCTGCCGTCCGGCATCATCCGCGCGATGGGCGGCTGGCTGTCCGACAAGTTTGGCGCCCACAAGATGACCTGGTGGGTGATGTGGGTGTCCTGGGTCTGCCTGTTCATCCTGTCCTACCCACAAACCGAGATGGTGGTGCAGACGACCAAGGGGCCGGTGTCAATACACATCGGACTCAACGTCTGGATGTTCACCGCCCTGCTGTTCGTCGTCGGGATCGCCTGGGGCTTCGGCAAGGCCAGCGTGTTCAAGTACATCTCCGACGAATACCCCGACAACATCGGCGTCATCTCCGGCATCGTCGGCCTGGTCGGCGGCCTCGGCGGCTTCGCCCTACCCATCCTGTTCGGTGCCATCGTCGATATCACCGGCATCAATAGCGGCGTGTTCATGCTGTTGTACGGCGTCACCTCGGTCTCGCTCATCTGGATATACCTGACCGAAGTGCGCAGGGTGCCGATGATCAAGACAGCGTCGACCGACACCCTCGAATAATTCCCACGACTCCCATCAAGCAAGGAGAGAAAATGCCTACGAACATCAAGGAATGGAATGTGGAGGACCCTAAATTCTGGGACTCCACCGGCAGGAAGATCGCCAACCGCAACCTGTGGATCTCCATCCCCAGCCTGTTGTGCGGCTTCGCCGTATGGCTGATGTGGAGCATGATCACGGTGCAGATGCTCAACGCGGGGTTTCCGTTCAAACCTGAGCAGCTGTTCACGCTGGCAGCCATCGCGGGCCTGACGGGGGCAACGCTGCGCATTCCGTCGAGTTTCTTCATCCGTATCGCCGGCGGCCGCAACACCATCGTCTTCACCACATTCCTGCTCGTTATTCCGGCCCTCGGGACGGGCATCGCCCTGCAGGATCAAAGCACGCCACTGTGGGTGTTCCAGGTCCTGGCGTTCCTGTCCGGCTTCGGCGGCGGCAACTTCGCCTCCTCCATGTCCAACATCAGCTTCTTCTTCCCGAAGCGCATGCAGGGCCTGGCCTTGGGGCTCAACGCCGGCCTGGGCAACTTCGGCGTGACCACCATGCAGATCCTCATCCCGCTGATGATGACCGTCGGAGCCTTCGGCGTGCTGGGAGGCGATCCGATCACCCTGGTCAAGGATAGCGGCTGGATCTTGGGCAAGATCCCCGCCGGCACGCCCACCTTCATCCAGAACGCCGGCTTCGTCTGGCTGCTCCTGCTGATTCCCCTGGCCGTCATTGGCTGGTTCGGCATGAACAACCTCCACACGGAAGAAGTGACGCCCAATCCCGGTTCGCCGCTGGGCGCCATGTCCAAGATCAGCGGCATGCTGCTGATCGGCTTCCTCACCGCTGCCGCCGGCCTCTACATCATCCTGCCCGCGCCCGCCGGCCTCGGCGCCCCCAGCTGGGCCAAATGGTTCGTGCTGGCCGGCATCATCGTCGCTACGGTCTTCCTGATGAAGCTCATCCCCGGCGCCATCAAGCCCAACCTGCAGCGCCAGTTCAAGATCTTCGGCAACAAGCACACCTGGGTCATGAGCATCATCTACACCATGACCTTCGGAAGCTTCATCGGCTATTCCGCCGCCTTTGCGCTGGCCATCAAGGTGATTTTCGGTTTCACCCATGTGATGGGGCCGGAAGGCGTGATGGTTCATACCGCCGTCAACCCCAATGGCCCCAGCGCCCTCACCTATGCCTGGATGGGGCCCTTCATCGGCGCCCTGATCCGTCCCCTCGGCGGCTGGGTCGCCGACAAGGTGGGCGGCGCCAAGGTGACCCAGTACATCACCATCGTCATGGTGGCGGCGGCCCTGGGCGTGGCCTACTACATGAAGGCGGCCTACCAGTCCGCCACGCCGGAAGAGTTCTTCATGCCGTTCTTCCTGCTCTTCCTGGTTCTGTTCGCCGCCTCGGGCATCGGCAACGGCTCCACCTTCCGCACCATCGCCATGGTCTTCCCCAAGGAGCAGGCCGGACCGGCGCTGGGCTGGACCTCCGCGGTGGCCGCCTACGGCGCCTTCGTCATCCCGCAGGTGTTCGGCGAGCAGATCAAGGCCACCACGCCCGAGTACGCCCTGTACGGCTTTGCGCTTTTCTACTTCATCTGCCTGGTGCTGAACTGGTGGTACTACCTGGGCCCCAAGGCCGAGTTCAAGAATCCGTAAGCAAGGGGCCCGGGGTCAGGGGCCAGGGGTTAGAGAAAAAGCGCGGCACCGCCGCTCGACCCCTGAATCCTGAATCCTGGATCCTGATCCCTAGCAACTGTAAGGAGCAAAAAATGAGTCACTTCCTCGACCGACTGACCTTCTTCAAGAAAACCGTCTCCGAGTTTTCCGACGGCCACGGCGCCGTCAGCAACGAAGACCGCAGCTGGGAAAATGCCTACCGCAGCCGCTGGCAGACCGACAAGATCGTGCGTTCCACCCATGGGGTGAACTGCACCGGGTCGTGCAGCTGGAAGATCTTCGTCAAGAACGGCCTGATCACCTGGGAGATCCAGCAGACCGACT
>JAHJNP010000092.1 GCA_018820745.1 Gammaproteobacteria bacterium | reverse complement strand
GGACTTGAACCGCCTGCTGATCCAGCACTGCTGGCCGGGCGACGTGGCGCCTTTGATCACCTGGGGGCTGACGGTGACCCGCGGCCCGCACAAGAAACGGCAGAACCTCGGCATATACCGCCAGCAGGTGCTCGGCCCCAACAAGCTCATCATGCGCTGGCTGGCGCATCGCGGCGGCGCGCTGGATTTCCGCGAGCACACGCTGGCGCATCCGGGTGAGCCGTTTCCGGTCGCGGTGGCGCTCGGCGCCGACCCGGCGACCACCCTCGGCGCGGTCACCCCGGTGCCGGATTCGCTGTCGGAATACCAGTTTGCCGGCCTCTTGCGCGGCGCCAAGACCGAGGTGGTGAAGTGCCTCGGCAGCGACCTGCAGGTGCCGGCGTCCGCCGAGATCGTGCTCGAAGGCGTGATCCATCCTGGCGAGACGGCGCTTGAAGGCCCGTACGGCGACCACACCGGCTACTATAACGAGCAGGAAACCTTCCCGGTGTTCACCGTCCTTCGCATCACCCTGCGGCGCGATCCGATCTACCACAGCACCTACACCGGCAAGCCACCGGACGAGCCGGCGATTCTCGGGGTGGCGCTGAACGAGGTGTCCGTGCCGCTCTTGCAAAAGCAGTTTCCGGAGATCACCGACTTCTACCTGCCGCCCGAGGGCTGCTCCTACCGCATGGCGGTGGTCTCCATGAAGAAGGCCTACCCCGGCCACGCCAAGCGGGTGATGTTCGGCGTGTGGAGCTTCCTGCGCCAGTTCATGTACACCAAGTTCATCATCGTCACCGACGACGACGTCGACGTGCGCGACTGGAAGGAAGTCATCTGGGCGCTCACCACCCGCGTCGACCCGGCGCGCGACACCCTGCTGGTGGAAAACACGCCGATCGACTATCTCGACTTTGCCAGCCCGGTGTCGGGGCTGGGCAGCAAGATGGGCATCGATGCCACCAACAAGTGGCCGGGCGAAACCAGCCGCGAATGGGGCACGCCGATCGAGATGGATGCGGCAGTCAAGGCGCGCGTCGACGCACTATGGAACGACCTGGGACTGTAGCATGACCACCCAGGACATTTTCCTCGGTCGCCAGCCGATTCTCGACCGCGACCAGCGCATCGTCGCCTACGAGCTGCTGTTCCGTTCCGCCAACACCACCAGCGCGGCCGTCACCGACGACATGCAGGCGACCGCCAGCGTGATCCATCACGCGTTCAGCGAGATGGGCGTGCAGGCCGTGCTGGGCGAGCAACTTGGATTCATCAACGTCAGCGCCGACATGCTGCTGTCGGACCTGGTGGAATTGCTGCCCAAATCGCAGGTGGTGCTGGAGCTGCTCGAAACCATCATCGTCACCGAAGTGGTGGTCGAACGTTGCCGCGCGCTCAAGCAGGAAGGCTTCATGCTGGCACTGGACGACTTTGTATTCGCCGACAGCCACCGCCCGCTGCTGGCGCTGGTCGACATCGTCAAGGTGGATTTGTTGCTGCACACCCAGAATGAACTGCGGGCGGCGGTCAGCCAGTTGAAACAATGGCCGGTGAAATTGGTGGCCGAAAAGGTCGACAGTGCCGAGCAGGCCGCCTTTTGCCATGCGCTCGGCTTCGACCTGTTCCAGGGCTATTACTTCGCGCGCCCCACGGTGCTTTCCGCCAGGCGCGCCGACCCCGCCCTGATGGCGCTCACCCAGTTGCTGGGACTGGTGCTGCGCGATGCCGACACGCAGCAGATCGAACAGGTATTCAAACAGCACCCCAGCCTGACCTACAACCTGATGCGTCTGGTGAACTCGGTCGCCAGCGGCGTCAGGCACAGCATTGCCTCGGTTTCGCAGGCGATCATGGTGCTGGGTCGCAAACAGCTGCAACGCTGGCTGCAGCTGCTTATGTTCACCCTGCAGGCCGGCGCGCCGTATCCCAGCCCGCTGCTGTTGCTGGCCGCCACGCGCGGCAGGATGATGGAACTGCTGGCCGGAAAACAACAGCGCAGTGCCGATTTCTGCGACGAAGCGTTCATGGCCGGGATTCTGTCGCTGATCGACAGCCTCATAGACAGGCCGCTGGCCGACATCGTCGGCGAGCTGGGCCTGAGCGAGCGCCTGGCCGCCGCGCTGCTGCAACGGGAAGGCGAAATGGGCGCCTTGTTGCGGCTGGTCGAAAGCGTCGAGCATTCCGACCTCGACCACACGCTTTCCCTGCTGGCGCAATGCGGCGGCCTGTCGCTGCCGGGTCTGACCATGGCAGAAATCGAGGCCATGTCCTGGGCCAACCAGGTCGCCGAAGCGACTGCATGATGACCCCCGAATCCGGCAGGCGGGCGCGACCATGACAGGCAAGCCCCAGGGCCGGCGCACCTGCCTCTATACCCCCTCGCAGCTCGATGCCATCGTCACCGACATGGCGCGCCAGGCGGCCGGCCTGCTGACCGGGCGCACGCAGGTTGCGATTGTCGGTATCCTGCGGCGCGGTGCGCCCCTGGCCGACCGGCTGCAGGCACGCCTGGCCGAGACCTACGGCCTCGCGGACTGCGTGCGGCTTGATCTGCAGATCAAGCGCTATGCCGACGACCTCACGCTGCTTTATCCCGAAACCCGGCTGACCGAAAACCCCACCCACGCCACGCTCGATCTCGCGGATTACACCGTGCTGGTGGTCGACGACGTGATGTATCGCGGGCATTCCATGCTGCGCGCGGTGGAATATCTGGCGTGCCGGCAGCCGGCCGAGATCCGCACCGTGGTGCTGGTGGACCGCGGCGCATCGAAACTGCCGGTGCGCACCGACATCGTCGGCGTGCGCCTCGACGTCGCGCCCTCGGATGTCATCGAATGCAATGTACCGCCTTACGAGGACAGCTTCAGGATCGACCTGCTGCAGCCCGAATAGGCGCCCGTGGGTTCCTCTCCGGGAACGCCCGCCATGGTGGACTATCATGCCCCCATAGCGGCTGATGTCGTCAACCTCAACTCTGCAGGAGAAAGATCATGAATAAATCGATGTTGGCAGGGGTGATTGCCGGGGCCGTTGCCGCGACTGCAATCGGCGGCTTTGCCGGCTACAAGGCGCTCAATCCGGCGCCGAAATTTGCCGAGGTGCTGGCCGTCGAGCCGGTGACCGAAACCCGGAAAACGCCCAAGGAAATTTGCGAAGACATGGTCGTCAACGAGCAGGCGCCGGTCAAGGATCCCAACCGCATCGCCGGCACCGCGATCGGCGCGGTGGCAGGCGGCCTGCTCGGCAGCCAGATTGGCGGCGGCACCGGACGCACCCTGGCCACCGTCGGCGGTGCAGCGGCGGGCGGCTACGCCGGCAACCAGGTACAGAAGAACATGCAGGAAAAGGACACCGTCAGCCGAACCGAACGGCGCTGCAGGACCGTTCAGGAATCGCACACCCAGACCATCGGCTATGACGTGCGCTACCGTCTGGGCAAAGAAGAGGGGCTGGTGCGCATGGACCATCAGCCTGGCCCGCGCATCCCGGTGAAGGACGGACAACTGCAACTGGACGCGCCGGACGCGCCCTGATTCGGCGGGGCGGTCAGTCGCGTTGGGACGGCCAGCGCGTCAGGCTGGCCGTCCAGTCGTCCGGCGGGGCGGTTTGCCCCAGCCGCAGGATGCGCCCGACTTCGTTCTCGTACCAGCCGGTGTCCTGCTGGTTGGGCTCGGCCTCGTACGCCCAGAGCGTGGCTGTTGCCGCTTTAGCGGCTTTACAGCCACGGCCTGCCCTTTGCGGGTGCCAGGTACCGTCGGCACCTGCGCCAGCCATCTCACCCAGTCGGGCACCTTATCGAACGTCATCGTCATCCCCGCACCGGCGGCAACCGAGGATGCTGAAGTAGCGCAGATACAGCCACAGCGCGACCGGCAGCAGCGACAGCCGGATCCATTCCGACACCGCATCCGGCCATTGCTGCGCCTGCCAGGCCGCCACCGCCACCGGCAATGCCTGGAACAGCGCCAGCAGCACCAGAAACAGGCCCATCACACGGCAGCCGGGATTCACCGCGACATGCCCCCTGTCTGTCCACCCGCTGCAGGCTCTTGTGCCCTTAAGGGCTGAAGCCCGTGTGGAGTCGTATGCACCCACTCCAGCAGCGCGCGCTGCGCAGCCTCGCTGCGGCGCGCGTTGGCGTGGTAGACCAGCATGACGAGGCTGACGCGCTGGCCGTTCATGGTGTAGACATAGCCGGCCAGTGCGCTGACGTCGCGCAGGGAGCCGGTTTTGAGGTGTGCGCTGCCGCTGACCGCG
Organism: Gammaproteobacteria bacterium; assembly: GCA_018820745.1. Taxonomy (GTDB): domain Bacteria; phylum Pseudomonadota; class Gammaproteobacteria; order Burkholderiales; family Thiobacillaceae; genus Thiobacillus. The sequence goes on along the minus strand of JAHJNP010000092.1, from coordinate 3,434 downwards.
CTGCCGTTGAAACGGCGCTTCAGGGTGCCGTCGCTGGCGACGATCGGTAGTGCCGACTCGAACTCGGCGAACAGCGGGCTATTGTAGGCGGCCCGCAGCAACTGGTTCAGCGCGTCCGCGCTGATGCGCTCGATGCGCGACAGACCGGCGCCGTTTTCCAGAACCAGCTTGCGGGTCGGCACGCCGCGCCGCAGCAACACCTCACGCACCGCACGCGCGCCTTTTTCCAGCGTCGCCGGCGCGCCGTATCTTTCCGCGCCGAGCGTCAGGAACAGGTTGCGCGTCATCAGGTTGTTGGAATGTTTATTGAGGCGGGTGAGCGCATCGGTCAGCGGTTCCGAGGCGAATTTCAGCAACGGCTCGGTGCCGGGCGCCATCCCCGGCAGCGTCGCGCCGGTCAGCGTGCCGCCCGACTCCGCCCACAGCCCGCGAAAAATGAAATCGAAGGTCGCGGCCGGCTCGAACAGATTCAGCATCCAGGCCTGCTCGCCGCAGCCGCGCGCGTAGCGCCCGCTCACCACCAGTTCGAGGCGTTCGGGGTCGGGAATGGCCGGTGAGAGCGCATCCCTCCAGCCATTGCATGCCGCACTGTCGGTCAGCACCAGGCGCGAGGTCAGCGTCACTCCGGGCAGCGCGATATCCGGCACGATCAGAACCTGCTCCCCATCCGGCTTCAGGCGCAGCGTCGTCGCATTGAAGTTGGCCACCAGCGGCCCCGGCGCAGCGTTGTACGGGGCAAGCGGCTCGCCGTCGAAAGCGCCCGGGTCGATCGGCGGCAACTCGAAATGGCTGAGGTCAAGCACCAGATTGCCGTCGATGTGGCGCACCCCGCGCGCGCGCAACTCGCGCTGCAGCAGCCACATCCGCTCCAGCGTCAGGGTGGGGTCGCCATGACCCTTGATGACAAGGTCGCCTTTCAGCACGCCGTCCGCGATCATGCCATTCGCCCAGACATCAGTCGTCCAAAGGAAGCCGGGGCCGAGCTGATCGAGCGCCGCAAAGCTGGTCACCAGCTTCATCACCGAGGCCGGATTCAGCGCCACCCCGGCGTTGTGGCTGAGTACCGGCGCCACCGCGTCCAGCGGCTGCACCACCACCGCCACATGGTCGAGCGGAATGCCGGCCTGTTTCAGCGCAGCGGTCAAGGCCGCGGGAAGCCCGGTGGCGTGGACAGAAGCGGCCAGGCCTGCAAGCAGCAGGCCGGCGAGAAAACGGCAGGCGATTCGGGAAGACGTCATCACGTCATTATGCCGAATTCCGCTGTGGGGTTCCGCGCAGCCCGCGCACGCGGCGATTACAGGGACTGCCTGATGGCGAGCACGGCCTGATTGCGCAGCGATTTGAGCAGCGAAAGCTCTTTCTCGGGGATCGTGATGTCGCCGGGCTGCGGGCGGTCGGCATAGATCAAGCCGATCGGCTTGCCCTTGACGATGATCGGGAACAGCACGAAGGTGCGCGCCGGAACATGCTGCCGGTACCACGCCGGAATCCGCGTCGCGATTTTCGGATCGTCGATGTCGGTGATGAGGATGTCGGCATTGTTCTGTAGCGCGACGAGGAACACGTCCGGCTGCGCCGCCAGCGGGAAATCAAAGGCCTTGATCAGGCTCTGCACGCCGTCGCCGAAACCGAATTTGCCACACATCGTGTTGTGGCGGCCATCCTTGATGCACAGCACCACATGGGCGAAGCCCATGCCGGTGTACATGGCTTCGAGGATCATGCGCAAAATATCGTTGACTGACATGTTGTCGTCGATCAGCGAGTTGCTGACGTCCTGCAGCCCCGCAGTGAGGACGGATTGGACCGCCTCGGTGGTGCGCGGCGCCTGGCCGCCGGCTTCGTCGGGTGCGGCATCGAGGATGGCTGCGTGTTCGTGCAGCGCGGTCGCTTCCAGCAGGGTCGGGGCATCGGCTTGCGTCCCCGTCAATGCGTCCGTGGCTGACGGTGTGACCGCAGGCGCCGCGCCCGGCGCCGCGGCCATGCCGGCCCATTTCGACGCCTCCTGCGCAAAGGCGCTTTGCCTCAGATTCACATTCACCGCCATGGCGAATGGCGCGATGTCCCGCATCGACTGTTCCATCAGGCCGGCGATCTGCTCCACCGTCACCGGCACGCTGTCGCTGTAACGCGCCGTGAGCGCGGCCAGCGCCTTGCCGCGGTCCGCGTCCGGCGTGCTGAGCACGATGCCGCACAACTCGTTGGAAAACCCCGCCAGCGCGCGCAGCCGTTCGGGATTGCTCGCGCATTTCCTGACCTTCCCTGCCGGCAGTTGCTTCATGCTCTGCACCAGCTGATCCGGAAATCCCCAGTTGCGGGCGATCCCCATCCCCAGATTCTCGTACGACAGCCCCAGCACCTGGGTCGACGCCGCGGCATCGCCGAGCCCCTCAATCTCGATCAGCTGCCTGATTGCTTCGGTTTCGGCGGGGAAGTAAAACATGGCCAGCATGCGCCCCAGATTGTGCAGCATGGCGCCGATGAACGCCTCCTCCACGTCCCTCAGCTGTGCCTTGTCCGCCATCTCGCGCGCCAGCATCCCGGCGTACAGCACCTTGACGAATTCTTCCTTCAGCTGCTGCGCGTGTGCCTTGTTTTCCAGGTTATCGAACAGGATCAGGCTCAGCGCGATCGACCGCACCGCGTCGAACCCGAGGATGACCACCGCGCGCGAAATGGTGCTGATCGAACCGCCGCCGACCTGGTTGTAGAACGCAACGTTGGCCAGCTTCAAGAGCTTGTTGGTCAGCGCGAAGTCCTTGAGGATGTTGTTGGAGAGTTCGTTGACCCCCTCGCGGTCGGAGGAGGCGATGCGGTTGATGTCGCCGATGGCCTCGGACAAGGCGGGGAAATCGCTCTCGGTCCGCATGCGCCGCAGCAGGACATCCAGCGCCCCCTCCCTGGCCCCGGAGGCCGGATCGAGCGGTTTGTGCTCGCTCAAAACCGGCCCAAGTCCAGCCGGATTTTCGCTTCGAGTCTTCAAATCAGCCAGGCTGCTCGCCCAGGTCATGCACGTACCAGCCCATCGCCTCCGCCAGGCCCTCGCCGATGCGATGGGTGGGTTCGTATCCCAGCCGCGTGCGGGCCTTGGAAATGTCGGCCAGCGAATGGCGCACGTCGCCGGCGCGGAAGTCGCGGTAGACCGGCTTGGCGTCGGCCAGATGGGGATACTTCGGCGCCAGCAAGGCGCGGATGGCCTCGAACAATTCGTTCAGCGTGGTGCGCTCGCCGACGGCGACGTTGTAGACCTGGTTGGCGGCGTCCGCGTGTGTGCTGGTGGCGGCGAGCAGGTTGGCCTGGATGACGTTGTCGATGTAGCAGAAGTCGCGGCTGGTTTCGCCGTCGCCGTTGATGTAGACCGGCTCGTTGTGGATCATGCTGGCGACCCACTTCGGCACCACCGCGGCGTAGGCGCCGTCGGGATCCTGGCGGCG
>JAHJNP010000091.1 GCA_018820745.1 Gammaproteobacteria bacterium | reverse complement strand
CGCGCATCGACCGGGTGGGCGCCTATGCCGCCCGCCATGCCGCCAAGAACGTGGTGGCAGCTGGCCTGGCCTCGGCCTGCGAGGTGCAGTTGAGCTATTCCATCGGCCAGGCCCGCCCGGTCAGTGTTCAGGTGGAAACCTTCGGCACCGGGCGGGTCTCCGACACGATCCTGGCGCAGCGGGTACTGGCCCATTTCGATTTTCGTCCCGCCGCCATCATCCGCAACTTCCATCTGCGCCAGCTCCCCAGCCAGTACCGCGGTGGGTTCTATCGTCGGCTGGCAGCCTATGGACAAGTGGGGCGCATGGATCTGGGCTTGCCCTGGGAACGCACGGACAGGACAGCATTGTTACTGGCATAGTTATTAGGAGCGGGCCTTGTACGCGACCACCCGCCAAGGGCCGCCGTTCGAATCAGATCAGGGCGGCAATCAGGACAGTGGCCGAGCGCTCGATGACCGTTTCCAACAGCTTGTTGACCACCTTGTCGGAGATCTTCTGGGTCACATTCATGCCTGCGCTGTGAGTGGCCAGGACGGCATGATGGGGCTGCACATGGCCCAGGTCGCGCAGTGAATCGAGCAGGGCATGGACCCCGACCAGGTTAGTGTCGTACTTGATGATCAGGCTGCCGGTCACGGTGTTGCACTCGCTGGCCAGCACACCGTGGACGCTGTCGATATGTTGCTTGGTTTGCAGCGCGTGCCGTTCGTTGCGCTTGAGCGTGGGGAACTTCACCCGCAGACGGCCAGGCACGTGATGGATGTAATGGCTCATGGTCTTCCTCCGTCGGGCCTAGTTCAGCACCCGACCGCCATTACACCAGCCGATTGTGAAGTTATCGTGAATTCTGAAGTGTCAAAGGACGATCAACGAAACAGTCAGAAAGTAGACCAGCAGGCTCAGCACATCCTGGAAAATCGTTGCCAGGGGGCCACTGCCCAGCGCGGGATCCTTGCCCATCTTGGCGAGCAGCCAGGGGAAGAGCAGCCCCACCGAGGTTGCGGCTGAGCCTGCGGCGATCAGCGAGACCACCACGGCGATGGCCAGGCGCATGTCGCCGAACACGACCCAGACAAAGGGGAAGCTCAGTATGCCGAGGATGGAACCGATGAGGAAACCGGTGCGCAGTTCGCCGGCAAGCAGACTGCCGATGCTCACCTGGCTCAGGGAAAGTCCGCGCACCATGATCGCTTCGGTCTGGGTGCCGATGGCGTCTGCCAGGTAAACAATGCCGGGGACAAAAAAGGCGACGGCAATGTAGGACTGCAGAATGTGTTCGAAGCCGGCGACCACTCCGGTTGCCAGCATGCTGCCCACCAGACCCACCAGCAGCCAGGGCAAGCGGTCGCGCACCCGCTTGATCGGAGGCGATTCCATGGAGGAGAGAATGTGCGAAGTATCGCGCCGGATACCTGCGATACGGTGCAAGTCCTCGACGTGTTCCCGGCGCATCACGCGATAGAGCGCCTGGGGCGGCACGACCCCAAGCAAACGCCCAGCCCCATCCGCCACCGGGACGGCGTTGACCCCGTGCACCATAGCCAGGGTGGCCACCCTTTCCTGGTCGGTGTCGATCTGCACCATGGGCGTATGGTTGTGCAGCATCTGGCTGAGGGGCTCGTCTCCCCTCGCTGCCAGCAGCCTGGCAAGGGGAACCAAACCTTGCAGCCGCCCTTCGCGGTCCACCACGTAGACCGCGCCACAGTAGTCGTATTGCTGTCCGGATAAACGATGGAGAACATGCGCAACCGTGTCGCCGGCGCTGGCCCGAGGGACATGCCTGACCAGGAGAGAGCCGGCCCCTTCTCCAGGTGGAGGTTTGTGGGCGTATCCCTCATCGGCCATAGTGTCGTACTCGTCCCGCGCGCCCGGTCAAGCGCCGGCCGCACAGATTTCTGTGTTGACAGGAAAGCCAGGGCGCCGACCGCCGCCGCAGACGATAAACCTGTCGCGCGGCCGTGCGCCCCAGTGGCAGGGTCAGGATTCGCCGGTCTTATGGCTCGTCTTATGGCTCGTCTTGGCGTGTGGGGGCTCAGTGCTTGCCTCGGCAGTGCTGGCCTCAGTCGGTGCCGGCTTGGGCAGAATAGCCCCGGCAACGTCCTTGGCCCCTCCGACTACGCCCACCAGAATGTCGCGTACCGCTCCCACTGCGCTTTTGCCGATGTCGTCTGCTGCCTCGATCGCACCATTGGCCGCAGCCACGGCCATATTTGCTGCGTTGCCACCCGTCTCGTTAGCCGCCTCCACGACACCGTCCACGGTACGTCTGGCCACCATGGCCATGTCGCCCCCTACTGCGGCGGCACCCTTTACGGCTGCCCTGCCGGTCTCGGTGGCGGCACTGATCAGGTCGCCCCCCACGTCTGAAACGCCCATGACCATACCCTTGGCCACGCTCTTGCTGGAGAGGACCAGGCCCGTGCCCACTTCCTCGGTTGCGGAGATGGCGCCTTTTACCACGTCGCGCACCATGGCCACTGAGTCGCTTGAAACGGCGCCGGTGGTCCTGATGGCGCTGGATACCGTTTTACGCACCAAGCTGACGATCTCAGCCTCAATTTCCTCGATCCCCTTGAGGCTGGAAATAATGCCGCTTTTGACCGTCGCGCCTGCGGCACCAACATGGTCTGAAATGTTTTCCGTCGTG
>JAHJNP010000090.1 GCA_018820745.1 Gammaproteobacteria bacterium | reverse complement strand
CTTCTCCAGCGACCGCCAGTCGGCGCTGGAAATCACCGACTACGCCGACCGCGTGGTGGCCGACCAGCTGAAAACCCTGCCCGGCGTCGCCTCGGTCATCATGGCGGCGAGCGCCGCTACGCCATGCGGCTGTGGCTCGACCCGGCCCGCATGGCGGCGCTGGGGGTGACGGTGCAGGACGTGGAAGCCGCGCTCAGGAGCCAGAACACCGAGCTGCCCTCGGGCCGCATCGAAAGCCAGACGCGCGAGTTTTCCGTGCTGGCGGAAACCGACCTCAGAACGCCAGCTGAATTCGAGCGCGTCATCATCCGCGACAGCGGCGGCGTGCTGGTGCGCCTGGCCGACATCGGCCGCGCCGAAGTCGGCGCCGAGGACGAACGCAACATCGTGCGGGTCAACGGCCGCGCCGCGGTGGGCCTGGGCATTGTCAAGCAGTCGACCGCCAACACGCTGGCGGTGGCACAGGCGGTCAAGACCGAGTTGCCACGACTGGAAGCGGCGCTGCCGGAAGACATGCAGCTCAAGATCGGCTTCGACAGCTCGATCTTCATCGAAAAATCGATCGACGCCGTCTACACCACCATGCTCGAGGCGATGGTGCTGGTGGTCGCGGTGATCTTCCTGTTCCTGCGCAACTGGCGCGCCACCCTGATTCCCTTCGTCACCATTCCGGTGTCGCTGATCGGCGCCTTCATCTTCCTCTATTCGATGGGCTTCACCATCAACGTGCTGACGCTATTGGGGCTGGTGCTGGCGATCGGCCTGGTGGTCGACGACGCCATCGTCATGCTGGAAAATATCTACCGCCATATCGAGAACGGCGAGCCGCCGTACGAGGCGGCCATCAAGGGCGCCAAGGAAATCGGCTTCGCGGTGATTGCGATGACGCTGACGCTGGTCGCGGTGTTCGCGCCGCTGGCCTTCGCCGAGGGCAACACCGGCAAGCTGTTCACCGAATTCGCGCTGACCGTGGCCGCCGCCGTGCTGGTGTCCGGCTTTGTCGCACTCACCTTGACCCCGATGATGGCGAGCAGGATGCTGCGCCACGAAACCCGCCACGGCGCCTTGTTCAACTTCGGCGAGCGCATGCTGAGCGGCCTCAATAGCGGTTACACCCGAGGCGTCACCCGCGTCGTGCAGCACCCGCTGATCGTCACGACGGTCTTCGTGCTGGTCGCGGTCGCCGCCTTCGGCCTGCTGAAGTCGCTGAAATCGGAGCTGGCGCCGACCGAGGACCGCGGCTTCTTCATCGGCTTCATGCTGGCGCCCGAAGGCTCGACCCTGCAGTACACCGACCAGTACGCGCGCCAGCTCGAAGGCATCTACCAGAATGTGCCGGAAGTGAATACCGCCTTCGTCGTGGTGGCGCCGGGCCTCGAGCGCCCCAACCCGGTCAACACCTCGCTGTCGTTCGTCATGCTCAAACCGTGGGAGGAGCGCACGCGCAGCCAGATGGAGATCACCGCCAGCCTCGGTCCGCAGATGTTCATGGGCATGCCGGGCGTGCTGGCCTTCCCGATCAACCCGCCCTCGCTCGGGCAGAGCTTCCGCAATCCGCCGCTGCAGTTCGTGGTGCAGGCGCCGAGCTATGCCGAGCTGGACAAGGCAGTCGAAGCCTTGATGGAAAAGGTGCGCGCCTATCCGGGACTGGCCAACGCCGACACCGACCTCAAGCTCAACAAGCCGCAGTTGAAGGTCGACATCAACCGCGACAAGGCGGCGCAGATGGGCGTCGGCGTCGACACCATCGGCCGCACCCTGGAAACCCTGCTCGGCGGGCGCGAGGTCACCCGCTTCAAGCAGGCGGGCGAGCAATACAACGTCGTGGTCCAGCTCGACCCCGCCGCGCGCGCCACGCCGCAGGACCTGACCGCGCTGTACGTACGCGGCAACGAGGGCAGCCTGACGCCGCTGGCCAACCTGGTCACCGTGACGGAAACCGTCGCACCGAAAGAGCTCAACCACTTCGATCGTCAGCGCGCGGCCATCATCTCGGCCAACATCGCCCCCGGCTACACCCTGGGCGAGGCGCTCGCCTTCATGGAGCAGGCGGCGGCCGACACGCTGCCGCCCGGCACCCGCACCGCGCTCGACGGCCAGTCGCGCGAATTCGGCGAATCCGGACAGACGCTTCTGATCACCTTCGCGCTGGCGCTGGTCAT
>JAHJNP010000089.1 GCA_018820745.1 Gammaproteobacteria bacterium | reverse complement strand
TCACCGCGATCCAGATCGTGCGCGACGACGAGGGCCAGGTGCTCGGCTTCGTCGGCGCCGACTTCGACCTGCGCGACCTGCCGATCACCGGCAAGCTGTACGACGAGCCCACCTACTGGCGGCAGATCAAGGGCGACCCGGCAATCCGCAGCGCGGTGTTCCACCAGACCCGCAGCGACAGCCAGATGGACCTCAACCTCGACACCGTGCTGGGGGTGATGGAAGAGCTGATGACCGATCACGGCATCTTCCACGGCAAGCTGCATTTTTCCAGCAGCCGCGCCACCATCTGGGTGGTCGACGACCCCTATCGCTACCGCCTGCTCGACATCGAGGCGCTGACCGACCCCGACACCTGCCTGATCTACCCGCACCACGAATACCCGGCCGACGCCGTGGTGCCGCGCGACCGGATCCGCCCGGTGCTCGACGGCCTGCGCGCGCTGCGTTTCATGGACGAGACGTTTTATCTGCGCGCCGGCTCGCTCAACATCTTCAACGGCATGGTCGGCCTCACTTTCTCGTGCGACGGCTCGCATTACCTGCCGTGGGACGAATTCCTTTCCAAGGGCTACGACTTCTGGGCGCCGGACTACCTGGCGAACCAGAGTTGCCCGATCTAAGCCGCGAAACACGGCGCCGCGCCGGATCGCCCATAAAAAAACCCGCCCTGAGGCGGGTTTTTTTATGCAGACGCGGCTCAGCCGACCGCCTGCCTGCGACGTGCGCGCAGCCGCAGGCCGATCAGGCCGAGTCCGGCCAGCAGCATGGCCCACTCGCCCGGTTCCGGGACAGATGCCACCATCAGCGTGTCGCCCGCAGAAAGCCCGATGTTGAAGGTGGCGGTATGGGAGAAATTCGCCGTTCCGCTGTTGCCGCCCGCGCCGGTCAGAAGTGCGGCACCGATATAGAAGGGGGTGTCGTAGGTGAAGGCAAAGCTGCCGCTGTACAACTCATCGATCGCTTTGAGGTCATTCCCCGACACGCCGTCCACATAGTAGGCCAGCACGTTAGCGCCGCCCGGCGTGTTGAACGCAGCAAGCTGGCTATCGAGCCAGTTGGAGGTATCCAAGACATTCAGGGTGGAGAAATCGATGTCGAAGCTTGTCGGCAGGGTGCTGGAAACCGCCAGCACATAGCCGACGCCCGCACCGGCGAGACCGCTCGATGTCAGACTGCCATCCAGTGCCGCGGAAAAACTCGCGCTGCCTGCGCCCGACCCGCCACTGATCGTGTACTGGTCCCACCACAGGCTACCGGCATAGGCCAGCGTATTGGCCGTCGTGCCGCTGGTGGCCTGATTGATCCCGAAATTGGTCTGCGCAGTGGAGATGAAGCCCGTTCCGATAACTTTAACCTCGGACGCGTCATCGGTCCAACTGGTCGCTGTTCCCAGACCGCCTGCGCCTGAGATCAAGCCGTAATCCGCAAGCGCCGCAGAAGACACAGGTGCGTAAAAGGCCAAAACGCTGGCAAAAAGCGCCACTGTCACGCTCGCATGTGACGTTTTCATGAATTCTCCTCAGGTTGATGCAAACACGCAGCATTTCAAGCAATAACCAGTCCAGTCCAAAAATACCATTGTTTATAAAGCCATTTAATTTGAAAACCAGAAATCGATTGAATCCATTGTAAAAAAAACCGACACGTTTTTCCCAAAAAGCCCCGGATCCGTGTCTTCGCCGTGTAAAAAAAACCGACAGCACGCAGCGTCGGAGGAAGACCGGTTCAATTGCATGAAATGCGGGAGCGCAGGAAGGAAATGCCTTGTGCGCGTCGTCCGGAAAACCTCTCCGGCACTCAGGGTTGAAGCGCAAGCCCTCCCCGGCGGATAATGCACCATTACGTCGGGCTGCCTGCTTTGGAAACCTACATCCTCATCCTCATTTCCACGGTGTTCGTGAACAACATCGTGATGGCCAAGATTCTCGGCCTGTGTCCCTTCATGGGCGTGTCGAAAAGACTGGAAACGTCGATCAGCATGGGGCTGGCGACGACTTTCGTGCTGACGCTGGCGTCCGGCGCGAGCTACCTCATCAACGAATACCTGCTCGGCACGGAGCTGTTCTACCTGCGTACGCTGTCGTTCATCGTGGTGATCGCCGGCATCGTGCAGTTCACCGAGATGTTCATCCGCAAGACCAGCCCGGTGTTGTATCAGGTGCTGGGCATCTATCTGCCGCTCATCACCACCAACTGCGCGGTGCTGGGGATTCCGCTGCTCAACGTACAGGCGCAGCACGGCTTTGTCGAATCGCTGTTTTTCGGCGCCGGCGGCGCGATCGGCTTCTCGCTGGTGCTGATCCTGTTTGCCGGCATCCGCGAGCGGCTTGACACCTGTGACGTGCCGTCGCCGTTCAAGGGCACCAGTATCGCCATGATCACCGCGGGGCTGATGTCGCTCGCCTTCATGGGCTTCTCGGGACTCGTCAAGTGATCCCGCAAACCCCGGTTGACCGCTCGACCATCATAAGAAGGCCCGCATGAAGACGAGCTTCTGTGCTTTCGTTTGTGGTCTCCAGCCCGTCAAGCGCCGCTACGTACCCGCTGATGCGTTCGGCCATGCGTCTGGCTTTGTCGCTCCGCCTTGCAGGCATCAGCCTGCCGCGCACCCGCAAGGGGTAGGCCGTGGCTGTAAAGCTGCTAAAGCAGCAACAGCCACGCACTTGTCGCTTCGCGCCATCCACACGCCCGAACACATCATCGGGCACGCCCAACCGAGGTTTCCAGGATCATGCTAACCGCCATTCTGGTGATGGTCGCCCTGGCCGTGGTCATCGGGCTGGTGCTCGGCTGGTCGGCTATCCGCTTCAAGGTGGAGGGCAACCCGCTGGCGGAAAAGATCGACGCCATCCTGCCGCAGACGCAGTGCGGACAGTGCGGCTTTCCCGGCTGCCGGCCCTATGCCGAGGCGATCGCCAAGGGCGAGGCCGACATCAACCAGTGCCCGCCCGGTGGCGAGGAAGGCGTGAAGAAACTCGCCGAACTGCTGGGCGTGGAACCCAAGCCGCTCGACGAAACCCACGGCACGCCGAAACCGAAATCGGTGGCCTTCATCGACGAGAACACCTGCATCGGCTGCACCCTGTGCATCCAGGCATGCCCGGTCGACGCCATCGCCGGCGCGGCCAAGCAGATGCACACCATCATCGCCGCCGAATGCACCGGCTGCGAGCTGTGCCTGCCGCCCTGCCCGGTCGACTGCATCACCATGGTGCCGATCGCCGAGGATCTGCCGCACTGGAAATGGAAGCATCCGGTGGTGATCCTGAAGCAGGTCGCATGAGCCGCGAACTGTTCACCTTCAAGGGCGGCGTGCACCCGCCCGGTCACAAGGCCGAATCGAACGCGCGCCCGGTTCATGCCGCGCCGCTGCCGAGAAAACTGGTCATCCCGCTGCGCCAGCACATCGGCAACCCGGCCAAGCCGGTGGTCGAGGTCGGCGACCGGGTGCTGAAAGGACAGCTGATCGGCGCGGCGGACGGCTACATTTCCGCAGCCGTCCACGCATCGAGTTCCGGCACCGTCACGGCCATCGGCCCGGCCGTTGTGCCGCACATCTCGGGCCTGCCCGACGACTGCATCACCCTCGAAACCGACGGCCGCGACGAATGGATTGCCCACGCGCCGCTCGACTACCGCGCGATGGAACCGGCCGACCTGCGCATGCAGCTGCGCGACATGGGGCTGGCCGGGCTTGGCGGCGCAGTGTTCCCCAGTGCAGTCAAGCTCGGCACCGCGCATGCCTGCCCCACGCTCATCCTCAACGGCGCCGAGTGCGAGCCGTGGATCACCTGCGACGACGTGCTGATGCGGCACCACGCCGACGAGATCCTGCAGGGCGTGACGGTGATGCGTCATCTGCTGGGCAGCACGGAAATTCTGGTCGGTATCGAGGACAACAAGCCCGAAGCCATCGCCGCAATGCAGGCCGCCGCGCGCAATATCGACTTTGCGGTCGAGGTGGTGGCGGTGCCGGCGATCTATCCCGCGGGCGGCGCCAAGCAGCTGATCCGCATGCTCACCGGCAAGGAGGTCCCCTCCGGCAAGCTGTCCACCGACATCGGCATCCAGGTGTTCAACGTCGGCACCGCCCATGCGCTGGCGCGCGCGGTGCACCACGGCGAGCCGCTTATTTCGCGGCTGGTCACCGTTACCGGCCACGTGCTGCGCCCGCAGAAT
>JAHJNP010000088.1 GCA_018820745.1 Gammaproteobacteria bacterium | reverse complement strand
GTGATTTCCACCAGTTCGTCGTCGTCGATGAATTCCACCGCGGATTCCAGCGTCAGCTTGATCGGGGTGGTCAGGCGCACCGCTTCGTCGGTGCCCGACGAACGCACGTTGGTCAGCTGCTTGCCCTTGATCGGGTTGACCACCAGGTCGTTGTCGCGGCTGTGGATGCCGATGATCATGCCTTCGTACAGCTTGTCGCCGGGCGAGACGAACATGCGGCCGCGGTCTTCCAGCTTCCACAGGGCATAGGCCACGGCTTCGCCGTTGTCCTGGCTGACCAGCACGCCGTTGTGGCGGCCGGGCAGGTCGGCCTTCACCGGACCGTAGTCGTCGAACACGTGGCTCATCAGGCCGGTGCCGCGCGTCATCGTCATGAAGTCGGACTGGAAGCCGATCAGGCCGCGCGCGGGAATGTGGTATTCCAGCCGGGTGCGGCCATGGCCGTCGGATTCCATGTTGGTGAGTTCACCACGGCGGCGACCGATTTCTTCCATCACCGCACCCTGGGTATCGTCTTCCAGGTCGATGGTGAGGTTTTCATACGGCTCGCATTTTTCGCCGTTGATTTCCTTGTACACCACGCGTGGTTTGCCGACGGCCAGTTCGAAACCTTCGCGGCGCATGTTTTCCAGCAGGATGGTGAGGTGCAATTCGCCGCGGCCGGAGACGCGGAACACGTCGGCGTCGCCGGTTTCATCGACGCGCAGGGCGACGTTGACCAGCAGTTCTTTTTTCAGACGCTCGCGGATCTGGCGGCTGGTGACGAATTTGCCTTCGGTGCCGGCCAGGGGTGACGCATTGACCATGAAGTCCATGTTCAACGTCGGTTCGTCCACCGGCAGCACCGGCAGGCCGACCGGATTTTCGCGGTCGCAGATGGTGACGCCGATGCCAATGTCGTCCAGACCCGAAATGATGATGATGTCGCCGGCTTGGGCTTCGTCCACCGGCACGCGGTCCAGGCCCTTGAAACCGAGCACCTGGTTGATGCGGCCGGTTGCGACCTGCTCTTCGTGGTTCATGACCACGACCGACATGCCGGGCTTGATGCGGCCGTTCAGCACGCGACCGACGCCCAGACGACCAGTGTAGGTCGAGTAGTCGAGCGCGGCGATTTGCAGTTGCAGCGGTGCGTCGGGCGAGCCGGGCGGGGTGGGGACGTGTGCGATCACGGTGTCGAACAGCGTCGTCATGTTGTCGGCCGAACCGCCTTCCGAGGGCGCGTCCTTCAAATCAAGACAGGCCCAGCCATTGAGGCCCGAAGCGTAGATGATGGGAAAGTCGAGCTGCTCATCGGTGGCGTGGAGTTTGTCGAACAGATCGAAGGTTTGATCGACAACCCAGTTCGGACGCGCGCCGGGACGGTCGACCTTGTTGATCACGACGATGGGCTTGAGGCCCAGCGCCAGTGCCTTCTTGGTGACGAAGCGTGTCTGCGGCATCGGGCCTTCGACCGCGTCGACCAGCAGCACCACGCCATCGACCATGCCGAGCACGCGCTCGACTTCACCACCGAAATCGGCGTGACCGGGGGTGTCGACGATGTTGATGTGGTATTCGCCGTACATGATGGCGGTGTTCTTCGCCAGAATGGTGATCCCGCGCTCCTTCTCCAGGTCGTTCGAGTCCATCACCCGCTCGTCAACCGCCTGGTTGTCGCGGAAGGTGCCGGACTGTTTGAGGAGCTGGTCGACCAGCGTGGTTTTGCCATGGTCGACGTGCGCGATGATGGCAATGTTGCGGAGCTTGCGGGACATGATGTGGGGCCGTGATGCGGGAAACCCAGCATTATAACAGGTTTATTTGACTATTTATTGTGCAAGCGGATGCGCGGCCAGCCGGGCGTCGATGCGGTCGATGAGTTTCTGGTAGCGGGGACCGCCGATTGGCCCGAAGCGGCGGTCGAACTCCGCCTGCGACATGAATTCCGGCAGATCGCGAAAGTCCGGCAGCAAATCGGCATCGCTGCGGGCGGCGGCCAGCCGTTGCTGCACGCGTGCGGCGTCGCCGCCGGTGGCAAGCTCGCCCAGCCTGACCCCCGCGCGGTTGGCGGCCAGATCGGTGAAGCTGAAGCCCGATCCCTTGTTTGCATCCTCTTCTTCCTTGATCAGACCGATGGCATTGGTCAGCCGGCTCCCGGCATTGACGGTTAGCGCGGCTGAAAGCACGAAGTGTTCGGCAAAGTCGCGCCGTCCGTTCAGCGACAACAGCACACGCGGCGCCCGCCGGATCGATTGGCTGTCGCCTTCCAGCAGCTTGGGCAGGCTGATTCCGGCCAGATACGCTGCGAGTGCGGTGAGCGCCGCACTGTTTTCCTGGTCTGCATTGCCGCCGAGCGCATGTGCGTAGGCAAACAGCGGCGCGATGACTTGCACCAGCGGGAGGGTGCTGCCGTGCGGATGACGTTTCAGCAGGGTATTCAAAAGCTCGGCATAGACCAGCATGCGTGCCTGATCTTCCGGCGCGATCAGCAGTTCCGCGCTTTTGCGTTCCATCTGAGTCAGCAGAATGGGATGCCAGCGGTAATCCAGGGTGGCCTGGTTTTCGTCGAAATTCACTTGGGAAAACGCATCAGCCAACGAAGCGTAGGTTTCGTCGCGGCGCAGCCAATGGTGCACCAGACGCGCGACCCCGTCGGCCAGCACGCCAGGCAGCGGCAGGCTGCCCAGCCGCAGGCTCTGGATACGGATGCCGCCGGGCACATCCGCCACCTCGGCAGTGAGGTTGAGATAGCGGCCAAACGGGTTGGGCGGCACGGCCAGGGTGGCGGTGAGGGTGGCCAGGCCGGGGGTGAGCTCGGCTGCGATGCCGCTGACCTGGCGCAACTCGACCGCGTAATTGAGCAGGCGGTTGAGCTCGGCCTCGTCGAGCCGGATGCTTTGAATCACATCGGGCGTCTGGCGGCGCGGGTCGTGCTTCTGGAACAGCGATCTGACCCAGGCCAGGTCGGTGCGGCGAAATTCGGCCAGCGGTTCGATCGCCGGCGCATCCTCCAGCGCCAGCCAGGGCAGCACAATGAGCCCGGCCAGCGTGGCGAACAGCACACTCCACACGATTAAACGCTTCATCTCATTCCGGCTGGTTGCGCATGAAGTCGGCGGTCTTGAAGAACGCCGCGGTCAGTTCCTGCTGCATCGCGGCATCCACGCCGACGTCCTGCATCGCGCGGATCATGCAGCCCATCCACTGGTCGCGTTCGGCTTCGCCGATGGCGAATGGCATGTGACGGCGGCGCAGGAAGGGGTGGCCGAAGCGGTCGGTATATTCCGGCGGGCCGCCAGTCCAGCCGCTCAAGAACCAGGCGAGCTTGTTGCGCGATTCGGTGAGGTCGGCCGGATGCAGCTTGCGGATGCCGTAGTAATCGGGGTCTTCGTCCATCAGGTCGTAAAAGCGATCGACTAATCGACGTATGACGTCGCCGCCGCCGAGGCGTTCGTAATGGGTTTGCATCGATTAGGCCCTGACCGGTTTGACGGCGGCTGCGGCAGCCTTGGCACGCGGCCGCGCCTCGTCCGTGCTGACGGCGGTGGCGAGCGCCACCCCCATGCGGCGGCGGGTAAAAGCCTGCGGCTTGCCGAACAGCCGCAGATCGACGCCGGGCGCGGCGAGGGCTTCGGCGACGCCATCGAAGGCGATTCCGGTGGCGTCCATGCCGCCGTAAATCACCGCCGAGGCGCCGGGCTCACGCAGGCTGACGTCGACCGGCAGGCCGAGAATCGCGCGTGCATGCAGCTCGAATTCGTTCTGCCGCTGCGTCGCCATCGTCACCATGCCGGTGTCGTGCGGGCGCGGGCTGACTTCGGAAAACCACACGGTATCGCCCTTGACGAATAGTTCCACGCCGAACAGGCCGCGTCCGCCAAGATTACCGGTGACGGCAGCGGCAATCTCCTGCGCGCGCGCCAGCGCGGCGGCCGACATCGCCTGCGGCTGCCACGATTCGACGTAGTCGCCCTTCACCTGAACATGGCCGATGGGCGCGCAGAAATGCGTTTCGACCTGGCCCGAGATACCCAGCGCGCGCACGGTCAGCAGCGTGATTTCGTAATCGAAGTCGATTACCCCCTCGACGATGGCGCGCCCCTTGTTGACCCGTCCACCCGCGGAGGCGTAATCCCAGGCGGCGCCCAACTGGTTGGCGTCGTCCACCCGCGACTGCCCCTTGCCGGACGACGACATCACCGGCTTGACGATGACCGGATAGCCCAGCTTCTCGGCGGCCGCACTCATCTCGGCGAGGCTGTCGGCAAATACATAGGGTGAAGTCGGCAGCTTGAGCGTTTCGGCAGCCAGCCGGCGGATACCCTCGCGGTTCATGGTCAGATTGGCGGCGCGCGCGGTGGGAATGACCTCGGCCAGCCCGGCGGCCTCGATTTCCAGCAGGGTTTCGGTGGCGATGGCCTCGATTTCCGGGACCACCAGGTGCGGCTGTTCTTTTTCGATCAGTGCGCGCAGGGCTTTGCCGTCGCTCATGTCGATGACATACGCGCGGTGGGCGACCTGATGGCCGGGGGCGTTGGGGTAGCGGTCCACCGCGATGACTTCGACGCCCAGGCGCTGCAGGGCGATGATGACTTCCTTGCCGAGTTCGCCTGCGCCCAGCAGCATGACGCGGGTGGCGGAGGGCGAGAGCGGGGTGCCTAGACGCATGGGGGGATGTCCTGAAAGGGGTGGGTGGGATTTTACCGTGGGTGGGGGTGTTTCGTTGGGCTGGGGGTCGTTGGCCGGGCTACCCCCGGCCAACGGACAGTAGTCAGGTAAAAACCTTCCGGCACAATCAGTCCAAACGCTTCAAGCCTCCAACCCCCGCACCCGTTCCCACTCGAAACACACACCCGGATCGGTCTTGCGCCCCGGCGCGATGTCGCTGTGCCCCACCACCGCCCGGATCGGATAGGCCTGTTTAAGCGCTTGCAGCAGCGGGATCAGGCTGGTGTACTGGGCGTCGGTGAACGGCAGGTCGTCGGTGCCTTCCAGTTCGATACCGATGGAAAAATCGTTGCAGCACTCACGCTCGCACCAACTCGATACCCCGGCGTGCCACGCGCGCAGGCTGCACGGCACGAACTGGATCAGGCTGCCGTCGCGGCGGATGAAGAAGTGCGCCGACACCTTGATGCCGCGGATGGCCTGGTAATACGGATGCGCGTCCCAGTCGAGCCGGTTGGTGAAGAGATCGATCACGGCATCGCCGTCGAACACGCCCGGCGGCAGCGAAATGTTGTGGATGACAATGAGCTCGATCGCGGTGTCGTCCGGGCGCGCGTCGCAATTGGGCGAGGGCAGCCGGCGGGCGGCGGAAAGCCAGCCAGCGGCATCGAGGGCGTCGGAATGGGGGGCGGAAATCGACATGGCGCAAGCTTACTCGCCCCCCGCGAAGTCTGGAAACATCGGCGCCCAAGGCTTAGACTGCCGACTTTCATTGATTCCCCTCCCCCGTCATGACGCCGCTTCAAGCGCAACAATTGCTGGACAATGCCGAGTGTGTCGCGTCTGCGGACACCGTGCAGGCGGTGATTAACCGCATGGCAGGCGAAATTGCCGGTACGCTGGCGGCGGATCTTCCGCTGGTGCTGGCGGTGATGGGCGGCGCGGTGGTGTTTGCCGGGCAACTCCTCCCGCGCCTGAACTTCCCGCTCGAATTCGATTACTTGCACGTGACGCGCTACCGGGGCAATACCAGCGGCGGCGAAGTGGAGTGGCGGGTGCTGCCGGGGCAGAACGTGGCGGGCCGCAGCGTGCTGGTGCTCGACGACATCCTGGACGAGGGCGAGACGCTGGCGGCGATCCGCGACAAATTGCACGACATGGGGGCGGCGCGGGTGTGGTCGGCGGTGTTGACCAACAAGGACAACGGCCTCAGCAAACCGATCCAGGCCGATTTTGTGGGACTGGACGTGCCCAACCGCTACGTGTTCGGCTGCGGCATGGACGCTTACGGGCTGTGGCGCAATCTGCCCGCCATTTACGCTTTGAAGGACGAATGACATGCTAGGCATCATCGGCGGCACCGGGCTCACCCAGCTCGCTAATCTGGAAATCACCCACCGCCAGGTGGGGCGCACGCCTTATGGCGAACCTTCCGGCGCGCTCACCTTCGGCCGCATCTGCGGGCAGGAAGTGATCTTTCTGGCGCGTCACGGCTACGGCCACACCATTCCGCCGCACGAGGTGAACTACCGCGCCAACCTGTGGGCGCTGAAGGACCATGGCGTCGATCGCGTGGTGTCGGTGGCCACGGTCGGCGGCATTCATCCGGGGCTGATCCCCGGCACGCTGGTCATCCCCGACCAGATCATCGACTACACGCATGGCCGCGCAGCGACGTATTCGGTCGAAAGCGACAAGCCGGTCGTTCATCTGGATTTCACCTTCCCCTATTGCGATGCCATGCGCGCCGCCCTGCTGCAGGCCGCCGCCAGCGCAGGCATCAGCCTGCGCGACGGCGGCGTGTATGGGGCGGTGCAGGGGCCGCGTCTGGAAACGGCTGCCGAAATCAATCGCATCGAACGCGACGGCGCCGACATGGTGGGGATGACCGGCATGCCTGAAGCCTATCTGGCGCGCGAACTGGCGCTTTGCTACGCGACGGTGGGCGCGGTGGTG
Source organism: Gammaproteobacteria bacterium (assembly GCA_018820745.1). Classification (GTDB taxonomy): domain Bacteria; phylum Pseudomonadota; class Gammaproteobacteria; order Burkholderiales; family Thiobacillaceae; genus Thiobacillus. The sequence goes on along the minus strand of JAHJNP010000088.1, from coordinate 2,555 downwards.
AACCATGCCGCCGGGCGCGGTTTGTCGACCGACGGCATCCAGATGGAAGAAATCCAGCCCGTGCTGGGCGAAGTGATGCTGCAGGTGCGGCATTTGCTCGAACAGCTGGTGACCAACGACGCCGCCGGGCTGTGCGAATTCTGAGCATGACGAAGCATCGCACCATGAAGCTCTACCATGCCTTGCAGTCGCAAGGATTCGGCACCCGCAAGGTCTGCGTGGCGCGCGTGCGGGCGGGAGAGGTCGCGGTCAACGGCGAGGTCTGCGACGATCCCGAGTCCAGGGTCGACCCGGCCCAGCTGGAACTGACGCTCGACGGCGTTGCCTGGCCGTATCGGGAAAAGGCCTATGTGCTGATGCACAAGCCGGCCGGCTACGAATGCTCGCACCACGCCAGCCACCATCCCAGCGTGTTTGCCCTGTTGCCGGCGCCGCTGGTGCAGCGCGGCGTGCAGTGCGTGGGGCGGCTCGATCAGGACAGCACCGGCCTCTTGCTGTTTTCCGACGACGGCCAGTTCATTCATCGCATGACGTCGCCGAAAAAAGGCGTGGCCAAGGTTTACCGTGCCGTCTGCGCCGAGCCGGTGAGCGACGCCATGCTGGACGCCCTGCGCAGCGGTGTGCAGCTCAACGACGAGCCCGCGCCGATCGCCGCGCTGGCGTGCGAGAAGCTCGACGAACACACGCTGCGTCTGATGCTGGCCGAGGGCAAATACCATCAGGTCAAGCGCATGGTCGGCGCGACCGGCAACCGGGTGGACCGCCTGCACCGCGAAGCCATCGGACACTTCGCCTTGCCGGAAAGCCTGGCGCCCGGCGCATGGTGCTGGCTGGAGACCGACGAACTGAAACAACTGGAGCAATCATGGCCATCCGCGAAGTCCTGAAAATGGGCGATCCGCGCTTGCTGGAACCGGCCCGCCCGGTGGCGGACTTTGCTTCGATCGAACTGGCGCAACTGGTTGTCGACATGCATGACACCATGCGCGCGCTTGACGGCGCCGGGCTTGCGGCGCCGCAAATCGGCGTCGGCCTGCAGGTGGTGATCTTCGAGGTCAACGCCAATCCACGCTATCCGGACGCCGAAAACGTGCCGTACACGGTGTTGATCAATCCGCGACTGACCCCCCTGTCCGACGCCCTGGAAGCGGGCTGGGAAGGCTGCCTGTCAGTGCCGGGCATGCGCGGGCTGGTGCCGCGCCACACCGACTTGCGCTATCAGGGCTTCGACGCGGCGGGCCAGCCGATCGACCGCAGCGTGAGCGGTTTCCATGCCCGCGTGGTGCAGCACGAAGTCGACCACCTGCACGGTATTCTGTATCCGATGCGTATCCTCGACCTGCGCGATTTCGGCTTCACCGAGACCCTGTTCCCGGGGCAAAATCTGCAGGACGATTGACGGGGTTCCGACGCTTTCGGGCACGAATTTAGCTAGCCTAAAGTTGTTCCTGTCATCGCCGCTAACTTGTTACGTAACCGTGGGCGAGGTGCCCCGGCACAGGCAACAAGGACAACAATGAGCCCGGAACAACCGATCCACCAGGCCCCGCACCGCATCAATCGCGTCGAAGTAATGATGGACGAGGCCGTCCAGCTCGACGACATCGCCGCCCAGCTGATGGCAGTGCAGCGGCACTGGAACGACCCCAACCGTCAACTTCACCTGGCCGCCGCGTTGGAGGCCAGCCGTGCTGCCTGGCATGCGATTCAGGCCGCGCTGGCTGAGGGTGTACTGACGTTGCCGCCGGACGTGCAGCACAATCTGCTGATTCTGTCGGTGTATGCCGACAGCAAAATCTGCGCGTGCGAATCCATCCCCAGCGCCGACACGCTGGGCAGCCTGATTTCACTGACGCGTACCCTGGCGGGGAGCCTGAAGGAATGGCGGGTGGCAGCATGAGCGTGTTCGGTCTGGCCGGCTTTCCGGTTGCGGCAGTGGATGTCGGCACCACGGTGCGGCCGGGCCGCGTCCGCAACCGCCCCAAAGCCGAGTCGGAGGAAAAGGTCAAGAAGCCTGCCGACGGCGTGCGCAAGAAATCGCCACCTGCACGCAAGGCTCCCCCGCGTGGGCGTTACGTCGACGAATATGCGCGCCCTGCGCCCTGAATCACTGCAAAACCGCCCGCACGCTGGCCTCTAGCGCCTGCATTCCGGCAGGCGTCTCCAGGCTTTTCCCCCGGATCAGAAACGTATCCTCGACCCGCTCGCCAAGCGTGTCGATCTTGGCGGCATAGACGCTCACGTCATGCTGCATCAACACTTCGGCTACCGCAAACAGCAAGCCTCCGCGATCGGCGCAGGTGATCGACAGCATGTGGCCGCGCCCCTGCGCGTCCGGCGCCAGCCGAACCGTGGTCGGGTAGGGATGGTGACGCTGGTGACGCGACAGGCGGCCGCGCGGTGCAGGCTGCAGCGGGCGCGCCGGATCGAGGTCGCGCGCCAGTTCGTGTTCCACATAGCTCAGGAAATCGCGGTAATGAATGCCGCGGTTGGCCAGATCCATCACCTGAAAACTGTCGAGCGCATAGCCATGCCGGGTGGTGTGGATCTTGGCT
>JAHJNP010000087.1 GCA_018820745.1 Gammaproteobacteria bacterium | reverse complement strand
GACGAAGGGCTTGTCGGCACGGCTGCCGAGCCGATGGATCAGCCGTGCAGCGAGTTCCTTGCCGCTGCCGGACTCGCCGGCGATGTGCACCGGCGCCTGGGTGCGCGCGAGCTTGGCGATGCGCGCGCGGATGTCCTGCATGGTGGCCGACTGGCCGATCAGGTCGCGGGCGGGGCCGTCGGCCTGCATGGTTTCGGGGATTTTCAGCGCGGACTTGACCAGCGCGCGCAGCTGGTCGAGCGCCACCGGCTTGGCCAGGTAATCGAACGCCCCCGCCTTCAGCGCCGCCACCGCGTTGCCGGCATTGCCGTATGCGGTGATGACCGCCACCGGCACCGGCGCTGCCAGCGCGCTGGCGGCAGCGATCACCTCCAGCCCTTCGCCGTCGCCCAGCCGCATGTCGGTGAGGCAGAGATCGTAATGGGTCTGCGCCAGCCGGGCCTGCGCTTCCGCCACGCTCACCGCACGGTCGGTCTCCAGTCCCATCTTGACCAGGGTCAGCTCCATCAGGTCGAGCAGGTCGGGCTCGTCGTCCACCAGCAGAATGCGCGGCGAATTGACCATGTTCATTCGCCTCCGCGCAGGCTGAGGCGGAAGCGGGCGCCGTCCGCGCCCGGCACATAGGCCAGTGCCGCATGGTTGGCCTCGGCCAGTTCGCGCGCGAGGAACAGCCCGAGCCCGGTGCCCTGCGCATCGGTGGTGAAAAATGGCTCGAACAGTTTGCCGCGCTGTTCTGCGGCCACTCCCGGCCCGTCGTCGGCGATCTCGAGTTGCATGCTGTCGCCCGCCATCTGCGCGCCGAAGCGGATGCTGCCCGCCTGCTTGCGGCTGTAACGCCAGGCGTTGCGCAGCAGGTTCCACAGGATTTGACGCAGGTGGTCGGGGTCGAATTGAAAGCGCAGGGGGGCGGGCATGCTGACAATGACGGCGTCGGGCGGGATTTCTTCAGTCTGCCGCAGCTCGTCGATCAGCACGCCGAGCGCCGCGGCATCGAAACTCGCCGGGTTGAGGCGGTCGCGCCGGTTGAGCGTCAGCACCTCTTCCACCAGGCGGTCGAGGCGCCGCGCGTTGTTTTCGATGATCGCAGTCAGCCTGGCCTGGGCCGGGTCGTGCGCGTCCTCGTGCAGCAGTTGCGCGGCATGGCTGATGGCCGACAGCGGGTTGCGGATTTCGTGCGCGATGTTGGCGGTGAGCCGACCCAGCGCCGCCAGCTTCAGCCGCTGCGCTGCCTGCTCGGCCTGGCTCTGGTCCTCCAGCACCAGCACCCGGCTGTCGTCCGGCGTCGCCAGCGGAATGCAGCGCACCCGCACCTGCGCGGTCGGGGTGCTCAGGGTGGGTGCCGTGCCGGCGCTGAGCTGCTGCGCCAGCCGTGCCAGCTTGGGCGAGCAGTCCTGCAGCCGGGTGACGCCGGGGACGACCGGCGCCGTGATGCCGAGCAGCGCCAGCGCGCGCGGACTGGCGTGGCGCACGATGCCGTCGCCGCGCACCGCCAGCAGGCCGTCGGGCGAGTTCTCGATCGCCAGCGCGTTGATGCGGTTCAGCAGCGCCAGCTCATCCGCCTGCTGCTGCGCCAGCGTTTCCGAGCGCAGCGCACGCTGGGTCAGCGCGTGCGCCAGCCAGCCGATGGCGAAATAACCGGCGCACAGCAAGCCGACCTGGAAGAAACTGTCGGGCCGCTGGCTGCCGCTCAGGATGCTGAAGCCGTGCTGCAGCAGCAAGGCGATCGATGCCATCGCGGCATACAGCAGCGTCAGCCGCCCGCTGCCGACCAGCCCGCCCGACGCGATGGAAATCACCAGCAGCAGCCCCAGGCCGCTCGCCAGTCGATCGGTGGTGGTCATCAGCAGCGTCACGACGATGATGTCGGCGATGATGTGCGCGGTCAGCTGGATCTGGAACCCCGGCCAGCGCGCGCGGATGCCGAGCACGAACAGCGCCGCAATCACCAGGTAGGCATAGGCAATGCCCTGGAAGCGGTCGCTTGCGCCCGGGCGGAACAGTTCCGCGTCGCTGAACAGCAGGCTGGTAAACGCCAGCGCCACCGCCAGGGTCAGGCGATACAAATTGAAGTAATCGAGGCTGCGCCAGTGCGACGCATAATAGCCCGGCGTGGCCGGTCGCGGCAGGGACGGTGCCGCTGAAGTCATTGCTTGCCGAGTTGTTTGTGCTCGGGGGTGCAGAAGAAGTCGCCGCCGGAATAGATCGCCTCGCTGCGCGGCAGATTCACCCCGCAATGCGCACATTTCACCATGTCCTCGACGGCTTTCTCGCCTGCAGACGCCGCTGGTTTGTCGAGCGAGCGCTGGTAATTGCGAATCACCGCCCACACCGCGAACCCCACCACAATCAGCAACAGTATCTTGATCACGTCACCCCCCAAAATGGCATTCAGCATAGCATGACAGCCCCAAAATTCGGGGTCAGGTCTTGCCTTTTGCCCCCGCCGGGGTTATTTTTCTTCGTTATGTCCCGGCCCCTTCGAATTGAGTTTCCCGGCGCGGTTTATCACGTGACCTCACGGGGAGACCGGCGCGAGCCAATATTCGAGGATGATCCGGATCGGCAGTCGTTTCTGGACATTGCCGGCATGGCACTTGAACGGTTCGATGCCAGTGCCCTGTCCTACTGCCTGATGGGAAACCATTACCACCTGGCTTTGCATACCCGGCGCGCGAACTTGTCCATGTTGATGCGCCACATCAACGGGGTATACACCCAGGCATACAACCGGCGGCACAACAAAGTGGGGCATCTGTTTCAAGGGCGCTTCAAGGCGATACTGGTTGATCGGGATGCCTACCTGCTCGAGGTATGCCGCTATGTCGACCTCAATCCCGTTCGCGCCAGCATGGTGTCCCATCCGGTCGACTGGCCCTGGAGCAGCTACCGGGCGCATGTTGGAAGACGTGTGGCCCAGGACTGGCTGGATACGCCGTCCGTTCAGGGCTATCTGCTGGGACGCGATGTTGAGAATGGCCGGGATGCAATCCAGGCCGGCCTGCGATATGAAAAGCTGGTCGAGCAGGGCAGGAACATCCGGCTATGGGATATCGCGCTCAGGAAGCAAATCTATCTTGGCGACGACCGCTTCATCACAAAAATGCAGGCGCTTCTGGAGGCTGACCGGGTAGGTGCTGTCGAAGTGCCGCGCACCCAGCGAATTGCAAAGCCAGCGTCGATCAAGACGTACGTGAATTCATACCAGCGAAACGAAGCGATCGTGAGGGCTTGTCGAGAGGGCGGCCATACCCTGAGTGCCATTGCGCGGGAAGTGGGTTTGTCTGTTTCGAGAGTGAGCCGGATATTAAAGAAATGGGACGAAGGGGGTGAGGCAAAAGGCAAGACCTGACCCCGCCCTGTCGGGATTTTTTACATACCGGGCAGCAACGGCCGGTGCCCAGCCGGCATGCACGGGCCGGTGTTGCTGAAAAGTGCATATAAACAGTGTGTTGCGGCAATCCGTTTCGGCGGGCTTGCTTCTTGCTTGCTCTATCGCACGATAATAACGCTCCAAAAATACTGATATGTTGTCCTTACCTAAAGCCTCTAAGGCGATTCTCGCCCTTGGTCTGTTGTCTCTTGCAAGCGTGGCCCAGGCCGCCATCATCGAGATTAATGCGGATCACTTTTCCGTTACGTACGACGATGCCCAGGTTGGCCCCTACAAGCAGGGTCTCCTCTCGGGCTCGCAGGATACGGTTTATTTCCAGCCCAACACATTGTCTGCATTGTCGAGTGGCAGCCAGGCCGGCACCCCGGCTCCGCTGCTGTTAACGCTCACCATCGACCCCGGCTATACGTTTGCCGGCCTGTCGTTCACCGAGCGGGGCGACTATTTCCTGCTGGGCGGGGGCGCGGTCAATGCCACTGCCAGCGTGCAGCTCCTCAACCCTGCCACATTGGACGCTGCCGTCCTCAACCTGGCACCTGGCTCGCCGTTCGCTCAGACGTTGGCGTCCACGGCGTGGGAGTTGACCGGGAGTTTTTCGCCGCTGGGCCTGGGCGCACCGCAGACCCTGCTGATCAGCCTCGACAACGCCTTGTTTGCCAGTGCAGCCACGGGCGGACTGGGTTTCATCCAGAAGACCTATGCCGGTTTCCAGGTCATGACCCAGCCGGCTGCCGTTCCCGAGCCGTCAAGCTGGGCGCTGATTTTGATTGGCCTCATGGCGGCCATGTTTGCTGGAATGGGGCGGAGACGTTCCGTCCCGGTATGCGATTTGCGATGACAGCGCGATCAATCGTTAAGCTGGAAAGCGACAAAGTGACACTTTAATAGCCATACCAACAATTAGATAAGAAAGGTAGGAGGAGAGCATGGTACATAACAAGAAATCTGTTATTGCGGCAATGGGTTTGTTTGCCGCCCTGGCTGGCGGGAACGTCTCTGCGGCACTTACAGAGGTGACGTTGACCGGCACGAACGTGAGCTACACCTTTTATGAGGAGGAACTAGGCCTTTTGGGAACCGCTTCCACGTCCGGCGATGACCTGATTTTTGCGCCCATAAACTTCACGGCATCATCTAGCGGCCTCCCGTTTGCCTCTCAGGCGATCCATGTCACCGTCAGCGCCAATACCGGTTACCAGTTGTCGGCCTTCAGCCTGACAGAAAGCGGCGGCTACAGCCGCACGGGCAATGACGTAGACGTTGGCGTGACAGGCACTTTTGGCGCGACGGATATCGAAGGCACAACCGGCAACTATATTCCCATGACGATCGCGGCGGACGCCCCGTTTGATGGCGCCACCAGCAGCTGGTCGTCGCTTACGGCAATCAACCTGCCGGCAACGGGCTGGGGTGGTGTGGATGGCATGGTCGGCAGCGTCAGCCTCCTCATCTCGAACCAGCTTTTTGCCACGGTCCTGGCCGGCAGCACGGCGTCCATTTACAAGGACTTCGTCGGCGTCACCGTCGTCACCGCCCCGGTTCCCGAAGCCCAGACCTACGCCCTGATGCTGGCCGGCCTCGGCCTCGTCGGCTTCATGGCGCGCCGCAGGGGCTCCGCATCGGCCTGACCCGTCAAGGCTGTTTCAGCGAAACGGCTCCCGGTTGGGGGCCGTTTTTCATTGGTGCGCAGTGAATCGTGCGGAAACCCACCCGGCGGGCCAAACCCCAAGGCTGGCGTGGCAGCCGCCGGCTCCCGCTGTCGGCATTCTTTACACTTTCGATTGTCTGGGCTTATCCGGTTGCGAGATTTTATAAAAAAATATTATGCAATCAGCGTAGTACGAATTATTTACCACACCGGGTACGCCCCTTGCTTCTGGACGTGGGCTGATCCGCACGGGCACAGCCCCGGGATTGCTTTCCAGTCGATATCTGAATCGGAGGTCGTGACATGAAATTGCCGGGCGTTTCAATGCAGTCTGCCTTGTCCACCGCTGCGCTCGTTCTGGCGTCGGTATTCGCCGCCCCGTCCGCCATGGCCGCATCCTACTGCGGCGCCAGTCTGTCCAACGCAGACGATCTCTCCAAGAGCGACATGAGCTTTGATTCCATGGCCGCGAGCGATTGCTACGGCGTGTCATCGGGAAACGACGACGCCCTGACCATCAACACCCTGGCCAACTGGGCAGACCCGGATCCGGCGCTGACATGGGCCCTGCTGGCCAAGAGCGATACCGGCAATAACAGCGGTTCCCTCTCGGGCATCGATTTCACCCTCACCGCCAGCACCGGCACAGCGGGGACCTGGACACTGGAAGCGTTCGACAGCAACGGCCCGTCCTACGCCAACCTGCCGGCCACCATGGACTTCGTTGGCGTGCTCAAGGCGAGCAATGGTTTCGCCGCCTATTGGTTCGACGATGTCACCGTCAGCGCCGGCAACGCCGGAACCTGGACGATCGCCTTCGTTAACAAAGGCGGCAAGACCCCCGATCTGTCGCACCTGAGCCTGTATACCCGGATAGACGGAAGCGGTGGCATCCCCGCCGCCATTCCCGAAGCCCGGACCTACGCCATGATGCTCGTCGGCCTGGGCCTGGTCGGCTTCATGGCGCGCCGCGCCCGCATCATCGTCTGAGCGCCGAACACCGTCCGGCGACGCGGCTTCCGCCCGGAAGCCGTTCTTTTTGGTGGACCTGGCTCGCAGGTTCGCCTTCGATGGCGGGGCGGGCAGGGTGTTCGCCTCAAGTGCTCGCCTTAAAGTGCCGCTGTTACATCCTGCAGCCTTGATATGCTATTTTTGTCGGATAATGCACCGACCCATGGCGGCCCGAACAGGCCGCCAGGTTCGAATCGATTAATCACGCGCCTGCCCGCAGGCCGCCTGGAAGCCCGCATCGTCACGATGCTTATGGAGTAATGCCAAACCACAATCAGTGGCTGTTCCGACAGCAGCTTTCCGTCGTCACCCTGACCAAGATCCTGCTCGACCCCTTCGTGGCCGTCCTGGTGCTGATCGGCTGCACCCTGTATTTCGACGAGCCCTTCCGCGGGCCGTATCCCATCCTCGCCCTCATCGTCTTCACCCTCACCTTCCCCGGCAAGTGGCCCGAAGTCACCCTGCGCGCCTTCTGGAACGAAGTCGTCATGCCCTGGTTCTT
>JAHJNP010000010.1 GCA_018820745.1 Gammaproteobacteria bacterium | reverse complement strand
GGATCGAACCGCTGACCTCTTGCATGCCATGCAAGCGCTCTCCCAGCTGAGCTATACCCCCAACGAAGCCGCGCATTCTATAGGTGACCTGCGCGCTTGTAAAGTCTCCGCGCGCATTCAGTCAGGAAAAAGTTTGCCGGGGTTGAGCAGGCCATGCGGATCGAACTGCAGCTTGATCGCGCGCATGATGCCCAGCGTGGGGGGATCGATTTCGCGGGCGACGAAGCGGCGCTTTTCGGTGCCGATGCCATGTTCGCCCGACAGGGTGCCGCCCAGCGCGAGAACGCGCAGCAGGATGGCGTCGTGCACCAGGCGGGCGCGCTCCATTTCGTCGGCATCGTCGGGGTGCACCATCAGGTTGACGTGCAGGTTGCCGTTGCCGGCGTGGCCGAACGAAACCACCGCCAGCTGTTGCGCGTGCGCGGTGTGGTCGATGAAGTCGACGAGGTCGGCGAGCTGCGACACCGGCACCACCACGTCCTCGTTGATCTTGAGCGGCGCAATCTGCTTGACGGCGTGCGACAGCGATTTGCGTGCGGCCCACAGCTGGACGATGGCGTCGCGCTCGAAGCCGCTCTTCATCTCGAGCAGGCCTTCGCCGGCCAGCGCCTGCTGCAGCGCGGCGATCTGGCGCGGCAGGTCCTGGGCGGCGCCGTCGGCCTCGACCATCAGGAGCGCGCGGGTGCCGGGCGGCAGGTCGTCCGCCGCGCCGGTCGGGCGGATGGCGTCGATGGCACGGTGGTCCATGAATTCGAGCGCGCAGGGCACGACGGCCTGCTGCATGACGCGGCTGACCGCATCGAGCGCGGCGCGGTTGCCGGCGTAGCACACGCGCAGGGTGGCGACGGACTCCGGCGCGGGCAGCAGTTTCAGGGTGGCTTCGGTGATCAGGGCGAGGGTGCCGCCGGAGCCGACCAGCAGGCGGGTCAGGTCGTAGCCGGTGACGCCCTTGGTGGTGCGGCAGCCGGTGCGGATTTCGGTGCCGTCGCCGGTGACGGCGCGCAGCCCCAGCACGTAGTCGCGAGTGACGCCGTACTTGACGGCGCGCGGGCCGGCGGCGTTCATCGCGAGGTTGCCGCCGATGCGGCAATACGCGCCGCTGCCGGGATCGGGCGGGTAGAACAGGCCGGCGCTGCGCGCAATGCGGTCGATTTCCTCGGTGACCACGCCGGCCTCCACCACGATAAGCCGGTTGGCAGGATCGAATTCGAGCACGCGCCGCATGCACTCGAAGCTGACGACCACGCTGCCCGGCGCGGGCAGCGCGCCGCCGACGTTGCCGGAGCCGGCGCCGCGCGGGGTCAGCGCAATGCGGTGTTCGAAGGCGATGCGCGCGAGCGCGGCGACCTCGTCGTGCGAGGTGGGGAACAGCACGGCGTCGGGTTCGACCCGGCGCGGGGTTTCGTCGCAGGCGTAGACCCCGCGGGTGGCAGCGTCGTCGAAGACACGATCGGCGCCGAGGGCGGAACGGAAAGCGGCAAGCGCGCGATCGGACAGCATGGCGAAGGCTCGGTGCGGGTCAGACCGGATGCTCAGGCGGCAACTGCGCGATCAGCTGCCCGACCATGTCTGCGTCGAGATCCATGCCGATGTCCCAGCCTGGATTGAGCGCGATCGGCACGCCGCCGCCGATGCGGCGCAGCAGCCAGGAAAACTCGGTCAACAGGCCGCCCGAGAACTCGGGGTAATGCTCGGCAAACGGCTTGGCGCGCTCGGGGCTGGTGAAAACGACCAGCACGCGCTCGCCGTCCTCATCCTCGATGATTAGCGGCTCGGCCTGGGTGGTGCGCTGGAAGCCCTGGATGGGATTTTTCTCGTCGCGCACCGGCATGAACAGCTGCTGGTCGACCAGCTGCAGCACGAAAGTCTCGGGATCGAGCGTGCCGGCGTGGACGGCGGCGAGCTGTTCTTCAAGCGCGTTGTGGGGAGTGAAGTTCATGGTCTTGGGATGGACAAGGGGTAACGGCCAGTGTAGCGCAAGCAATGGCGCTTGCGGACTCAGGGCTGACCCCATCGGCCTTGTGGGCTCAGCGCATGATGGATCGCGGCGTACCCACGCGGGGCATCCTCAGGGTCCTTCAGGGCTCCCAGCGTTCCGGGTTGGCCCAGAAACGGGGGTTGAGCCAGTCAGGCACCGTCTTGTAGGTGTCGAGGTCGTAGTCATGGATGCGCACGTGTTCTGCCGGGTCGGTGGCGGACAGCGTGAAGCCGAGCGCGATAAACATCTGCTCGTCCAGCGCGCAATCCGACGGCACGGCGAGCAGGATGCGCGGGGCGACATAAAGACGCGTCCGATGGATCAGATTGCGTGCCTGCTGCGCGTCCAGCCCGTTCAGCGCGTCGATCCCCAGTGCCAGCGCACAGGGTGTGTCAGGCAGGGGGTCATGCGTACGGACCGGCGTGTCGGGCAGCGCGTCGCCGGCCAGTTGCAGGGCAGCCGCATCGAGCG
>JAHJNP010000086.1 GCA_018820745.1 Gammaproteobacteria bacterium | reverse complement strand
AGGTCGGCGTGATCGACCAGATAGCGGTAGGCCTCGCCGTTGGAGGTGACGCCGAGGCAGCCCAGCGACAGCGGCGTACCTTCGGCCACCACGCCCTTGGCCTTGAGGCTGGTGGTGACCGGAATGTTGAAGCGTTCGGAGAAGGCGGCGACGACATCGCGCGCGCCCGCCTGGATGCAGCCGTGGCCGGCGACGATCACCGGCGCGCGCGCGGCGCGCAGCAGTTCGGCGAATTCGGCGGTGGGCGTGGTGAATCGGATCGCTGCCTTGCCGGGGAAATGAATCTGTTCCAGCACGCTGTCGTCGACCATCTCCTTCTGCACGTTATAGGGGATCGACAGCAGCACCGGCCCCGGCTCGCGCCCGAGCAGTGCCTGCGTGGCCTGGTTCAGCACCTGGCCGAGGTAGTCGGTGCGCTCGATCAGCTTGTGGTAGCGGGTGATGCTGGCGAACAGCGCGCCCTGGTCGATCGCGCCGCCTTCGCCCGAGCTTTCCTGCAGCCCGCCGCGACCGAAAATATACGTTGAGGTTTCGCCGGTGATCGCCAGCACCGGCAGCCGCTCGGCGTAGGCATTCGCGATCCCGGTGATGAGGTTGGTCGCGCCCGGCCCCGCGGTGGCGATGCAGGCGGCCGGCCGGTGCGACACGCGCGCCAGCCCGCCCGCCATGAAGGCCGCGCCCTGCTCGTGCTTCACCAGTACGCTTTTTACCTTTGAATCATGCAGGCAGTCGTAGATCGGCAGCACGTGCGCGCCCGGCATGCCGAAGATGTGGTCGATGCCCAGGCGTTCCAGATACCGGACGATCAACTCGCTGACGGAAATATTCATGTACTTGTTATCGTGTTGTGCGGTCTCGTCCCGCCGGCGCGTCGCGACGCGCACGGAAGCCCCCGATTTGAGCACAAGACGGCGCGCGGGGAAACCGCTCTGCGTGCAGGGTCAGCCTGCCAGCGCCCGCGCGTGGAAGCCCAGATGCTCGCCGATGAAGGTGGCGATGAAGTGATAGCTGTGGTCGTAGCCGTCCTGCATCCTGAGCGTGAGTGGGATGCCGCGCGCGGTGCAGGCGGCCTGCAGGTTCTGCGGAAACAGCTGCTCGGCTAGGAATTCGTCGGCGGTGCCATGGTCGATCAGCGCGGGCGGCAGCGGCGCGCCGGCCTTGACCAGGCAGGTGGCGTCGTACGCTTCCCAGGCCTGTTTGTCCTCGCCGAGATAGGCGCCGAAGCAGCCCTGGCCCCACGGGCTGATCAGCGGATTGCAGATGGGCGAGAAGGCGGAAACCGAGGCGTATTGGCCGGGATTTTTCAGCGCGCAGATCAGTGCGCCGTGGCCGCCCATCGAATGGCCGCTGATGCTCCGCTTGCCGGGAACGACTGGGAAGTTCGCCTCGACCAGTGCGGGCAGTTCGCGGGTGACGTAGTCGTACATCCGGTAGTGCGTGGCCCACGGTGCCTGCGTCGCGTTGACGTAGAAGCCGGCCCCCTGGCCAAGGTCGTAGCGCTCGGGTACGTCGGGCACGCCCTCGCCGCGCGGGCTGGTGTCGGGCATGACGAGGATCAGCCCGAGTTCGGCGCAGTAGCGCTGCGCACCGGCCTTCACCCGCACGTTGTCGTCGGTGCAGGTCAGCCCCGACAGCCAGTACACCACCGGCAGTTTCTGCGTGGCGGCCTGCGGCGGCAGGTAGACCGAGAAGGTCATCGTGCAGTGGCAGGTTTCGGAGTCGTGCTGCCAGCGCTCGAGCCAGCCGCCGAATTCCTTGATTCTTTCGATCTGTTTCATCGCCGCCTCAGAAAATGATGACCGAGCGGATGCTCTTGCCTTCGTGCATCAGGTCGAAGGCGCGGTTGATGTCTTCCAGCGGCATGGTGTGGGTGACCAGCTTGTCCAGTTCGATCTTGCCGGCCATGTAGTTGTCGACGTAGCCCGGCAGCTGGCTGCGGCCCTTGACGCCGCCGAACGCGCTGCCTTTCCAGGTGCGCCCCACCACCAGGTTGAACGGCCGGGTGCAGATTTCCTGGCCGGCACCGGCGACGCCGATCACGGTGGACACGCCCCAGCCCATGTGGGTGCATTCGAGCGCGTCGCGCATCACGTTGACGCTGCCGATGCACTCGAACGAGTAGTCAACGCCACCCTTGGT
>JAHJNP010000085.1 GCA_018820745.1 Gammaproteobacteria bacterium | reverse complement strand
GGTGTATTCCTTGGGCAGCAGCAGGCTCACGGTGGCGGTGACGACAACGGTGAGCAGCAGCACGCCGAGAATGATCCACTTGCGCGCGTTCAGAATCAGCAGAAATTGGGTGAAGTTCATGGCGGGGGGTCCTTAGAACAGGCTTTCCTTGACGTAGATCACGTCGTCTTTTTTGACCGGGTCGGCCAGGCTGGCGTCCAGCTGCTGCAGCTCTCCGCTGGCGTCGCGGCGCATGATCTTGAGGCCCTTCTGGGTGCCGCGTGCGGTGACGCCACCGCCCATCGACAGGGCCTGCACCACGCTCATGTTCTGTTCCAGGCGGAACGCGCCGGGGCGCTGCACTTCGCCGTAGATGTAGAACATGGGCTGGCGCGCGACGTTGACGATGTCGCCGTCCTGCACCATTTCATTGCTGGCTTCGCCGCCCGGCTGGAACAGGGCGATCATGTCGATGTCGCGGTATTCGGGCTTGCCGTCGCGGGTGCGCACCAGGGTGACGGTGTCGGCGCCATCGCCCGCAATGCCGCCCGCCAGCGCCAGCACGTCGGTCACGCGGCTGACTTTTTCCAGGGTGTGCCGGCCCGGCCGGTTGACGCGCCCCAGCACCGAAATCTGCTGGCCGCGATACTGCACCACGTTGAGGGTGACGAAGGGTTCGTTGATGAAGCCGCCCTTGCTCAGGCGCTGCGCGATCTCGGTTTCGCCCTGGGCGGGGGTCACGCCGGCCATCTTGACGTCGCCGATCAGCGGAAAGGAGATGTTGCCGCTATCGCCCACGCGCGCCTCGGTGGCGAGGTCGGGTTGCCCGTACACGGTGATGCGCAACACATCGCCGGTGCCCATGCGGTAATCGTTATCCGCGCTCCACGCCGGCGCCGCCAGCAGCAGCGCACACACCATCAAAACTCCATGCCACAACTTCGTCATTGCTCTCTCTCCAATCGGCGGCCGCTACAAAGGCAGGCCGCGCTCCACTACAAGACTCAAGTTACAAGATTCAAGTTACAAAGATTCGAGATTCAAGATTCAAGATTCAAGATTCAAGATTCAAGTTGCAAGATCCCGCATCACCTCACCGCCTTATCTTGCAACTTGCAACTTGCAACTTGCAACTTTCAACTTTCAACTTGCAACTTTCAACTTGCAACTTAGATCCCGTTTCTCGCCCGCACGGCGACGGACATTCTATCTCTGTCCATAGCCAAAATCGCCTATTCGGCATCAAGCCAATGTGGGTTGCAAAACCCGTGCCCGGCCGGAACCGCGGCCAATCCATTGCCCCCGGGGCACATCCGTAGGGCGGGATTACTTTCCCGCCGCCGCGGCTGGCGGCTGTCGGCAAGGTGTTGCCGACCTACGGCAGGCTGCTGTGGGAGGGGCACCCTCGCCCCGATTTTCGCACCACCGCCATCACCACGGCATCGGGCCGGGGCGGCCCACCTACATTGGATCCCTCACCAGAGCGGGGATGACAAATAAATCCGCGCTGCCTTAAAAATCGGCGCGCACGTTGGCAAACAACGAATGAAACTTGTAATCCTCGACAGAAATGTTGGAATCCCGCCGCCCGGCCCTCACGCCGACATCCACCGATACGGCCCGGATCGGCATGTAGCTGAGCGAAATCGACTCGCCCAAGGTATCGTCGTTGCGTTGAAAGGTGCCCGGATCACCCTTGAAATCACGGTTCTCGTAAGTCACCCCGGCATTCAGGCGCCATTTTTCGCGCACCAGCCACACGCCGTTCACGCTAGCGCCTTGTTTCAGCACGGAACTGGCGTTGATATCCGTTGCGCCACCGAGTTCGCGATACGCGGACACGCTCAGCAGCGTTTTGCCAGTGGCGTACCAGTCTGCCGACATCCGCCCGGCGAAGCCGCTGAAATCGGGGCGCTCATTGAGCAAGGCAACGCCACCAAGATCGTCTCGCAGGACGTTTTCATATTTACGATCCACCCAACCGGCCTGCCCGCGCAGCGTGAGCTTTCCGGACAGGCGCCAGTCGCCCAGCAGGTTGTATTCGGTTTGCTCGTAGCTGTTGTCCGCCACTTCGATGAAGAATGGAAAAACAACACGCAGCGTTTGCTGAGTGGGGAATTCGGCATCGCTCCTGCGCACCTGCGCGCGCAGGTTGCTGCCCTTGGGCGTGCGGTAACTCAGGACGACGTCGTGCGACTGCCGCTGGAAATCCTGCGAAATCTGCGACGGCGCGCTGTTGGTGTTGTCCGTCTCCTCGACGCCGCCGCCTATGCGCCAGCGCGGGTGAAACTCCCACTCGGCGCGGCCGTAGCGACGTTCGCGGTCAACCTGGTTGTTGACCAGCCCGATGTCGTCGAAGCTGCTCTGGCTGGTGGATTTGGCCGCGCCCAGATTTCCGGAAAGCCGGTTGCCCAGGCGCCAGTTCCAGGTCGCCTGCAAATCGTCGCCGTCAAAATCCAGGAAGGCGTTCTGATCGTAGCGAATCAGGGTTTTGGTCGCGTTGG
>JAHJNP010000084.1 GCA_018820745.1 Gammaproteobacteria bacterium | reverse complement strand
GAATGGCTGGCGCAGAGCTTCAACCGCCTGCAGTGCGGCGTCGACGTGGTGCTGGTGGACATGGAAGAGGCCACCGACCCCGACGCGTTGCCGCTCGGGCTTGCAGCCTCCGAAATCATGGTGGTGCTGCCGCCCGGCAGCACGGCCATCACGCAGGCCTATACCCTGGTGAAGCGGCTGGCGCAAAACTTCGGCAAACGCCAGTTCCGCCTGCTCCTCAACCGCATCGAATCGCCGGAGCAGGCGCAGGCCGTGGCGCACAACTTTGCCCACACCGCCGAGCGCTATCTGGGAGTGTCGGTCGATTACCTGGGGTATATTCCGCTGGACGAGCGCCTGACCCGTGCGGGTCATATGCATACTTCGGTGGTGGACGCCTTTCCGGTTGCGCAGTCCACCTCGCACTTTCGCAAACTGGCCGACGGCCTGCTGCGCTGGCCGCAGCCGCCCAGCCTGGGCAGCGTGGGGGGGTTCATGCAGCGTGTGATACAAGGCAGCAGCCTGGTGGATGCCTGCAGAAGGGGATAACCAATAAATATGTACACCGCAAGCGGCAAAAGCGAAAAAAGCGACCTGCTGACGCTTCACATGCCGATGGTCAAGCGGCTGGCCCATCACATGATGGGGCGGCTGCCGCCCAGCGTCGAGGAGGACGATCTGGTGCAGGCCGGCATGATCGGCCTGCTCGACGCCATCAGCCGCTACGACGAGGCGCAGAGCGCGCAGTTCGAGGCCTATGCCATCCAGCGCATCCGCGGCTCGATGATCGACGAGCTGCGCCAGTCCGACTGGCTGCCGCGCAGTGCGCGGCAGTCGATGCGCAAGATCGAGCAGGCCATCGGCGCCTTGCAGCATCAGCTGGGGCGCCAGCCCAGCGAAACCGAAATCGCCGCAGCGATGAAAATCCCGCTGGCCGAATACCAGTCGATGCTGGGTGATGCGCGCGGCCACCAGCTGCTGTATTTCGAGGATTTCGGCGACACGGAGGAAGACGATTCCTTCCTCGACAAGCAGTCTGCGAACGAAGCCAGCATGCCCCTGCCGCAATTGCTCGACGCCAACCTGCGGGCCTGCATCATCGCCGGGATCGAAAACCTGCCCGAGCGCGAACAGCTGCTGATGTCGCTGTATTACGAACAGGAACTCAACCTGCGCGAAATCAGCGAAGTGTTCGGCGTCAGCGAATCGCGCATCTGCCAACTGCATGGCCAGGCCATCGCGCGGCTGCGCACCAAACTGAAGGAAGACGCATGGATCGTGGGAGCCTGATCGGGCTCGGACTGGCGGGGGTCGCCATCCTCGGCGGCCAGGCGATGGAGGGCGGGAATGTCAGCCTGTTCCTGCAGCCGGCCGCATTCGTCATCGTGGTGATCGGCACTCTGGGCGCCGTCCTGCTGCATCATCCGCTGCCGGTTTTCATGCAGGGGCTGCGCATGGCGAAGTGGGTTTTCCGCCCGCCCGAACCGGAAGCCGGTGCGCTCATCCGCCGCGTCGTCCAGTGGTCGCACACCGTGCGACAGGATGGCGTGCTGGCGCTGGAAAAATACGTCAACATGACGCATGACCCGTTCCAGAGAAGCGGCCTGCAACTGCTGATCGACGGTGCCGACGCAGACAAGCTGCGCGACACGCTCGATGTGCAGATCGTCAGTTTCGAAACCGCCGAGCGCCAGGCTGCCCGGGTGTGGGAGGCGGCGGGCGGCTATGCGCCCACGCTCGGCATTCTGGGCGCGGTGATCGGCCTGATCCACGTCATGGAAAACCTGGCGGATCCCGGCAAACTGGGCGCCGGCATCGCAGTCGCCTTTGTCGCCACCATCTACGGCGTCGGCCTGGCCAACCTGGTGTTCCTGCCGATCGCCAACAAGATCAAGTTCACCATCGCGCGTCGGGTCGCCGAGCGGGAAATCATCAGCGACGGCCTCATCGGCATTGCCCAGGGCGACAACCCGCGCATCATCGAGGCGCGGCTAAAAGGCTACCTTTAGGATCATGCGCCGCCGTCGCCGCATTGCCGCCGATCACGATAACCATGACCGCTGGCTGATTTCCTACGCTGACTTCATCACCCTGCTGTTCGCTTTCTTCGTGGTGATGTACGCCGTCTCGGCGGTCAATGAAAACAAATTCCGTGTCCTGGCCGGTTCGCTCGGCGACGCCTTCGGCAGGTCGTCGGCAGGCGATGTCCCGGTGCCGCAACTGACAACGGAGGCGCTGCCTGCGGAAGTCAGGCAACGCACCCTCAAGCAGCAGCAGGCGATCGAAGAGCAGGCGCACATGACCGAAGTGGCGAACAACCTGCTCGACGTGATGGGCCCGCTGGTGAAGGAGGGCCAGGTGCGGGTGACGCAGAGCCGGCGCGGGGTCAGCATCGAAATCAATGCCAACGTGCTGTTCGAGCCGGGTCGTGCCGAACTGGATCCAGCCTCGCTGGAAGTACTGAACGCAGTGGCAGAAACCCTGAAGAATGAGCCGTTCAAACTTGAAATCACCGGCCACACCGACGTCGTCCCGATCAGCAATTCGGTGTTCGCCTCCAACTGGGAATTGTCGGCGGTGCGGGCCAGCAGCGTGGTGCGCCTCCTGGCCGACAGCGGCATTGCGCCGGTGCGCCTGCTCGCCATCGGGCGCGAGTCCAGCAAGCCTATTGCGGGCAACGACACGGCGGAAGGGCGCGCACGCAACCGCCGGGTCGAACTGATGATCCTGTCTGGCTTACCGGACACGGTCGAGGAAATTCCGCTGCAGCCGAATCAGCCCCGACCTTGAAAACGGGCCGATAGGCCCGATACTTCTTGTTCATGTCGACCGAATCAAGAAGACCACCCATGCCCAACAACTCCACACTGGAAGGCGAAATTCTGTCCGATGACCGCCAGTTGCCGGCCTCCCCGGCGCTGCCGGACGAGCTCTACCTGCTGCCGCTGACCGAAAAGCCCTTCTTCCCGGCGCAAACCTTGCCGCTCTTGATGAACGAGGCGCCGTGGCTGCCGACGGTCGAGGCCATCGGCGAGACCGCACACCACATGGTGGGCCTGGTGGTGGTCAAGCCCGACAACACCGACGACGTCAAGCGGGCGGATTTCCACAGCGTCGGCACCGTGGTACGGATCCATCATCCGGTGCGCACCGACGGCAAGATGCAGTTCATCGCCGAGGGAACGCGGCGTTTCCGCATCGTCGAGTGGATATCGGAAACCGCGCCCTACAAGGTGAGGGTCGACTACCCGAATGAGACCGGCAAGCCGGACTCGGAGGAAATCCGCGCCTATTCCATCGCCATCATCAACACCATCAAGGATCTGCTGCCGCTCAATCCGCTGTATTCCGAGGAGCTCAAGTTCTTCCTCAACCGCTTCGGGCCGAACGAGCCTTCGCGGCTGACTGATTTCGCCGCCAGCCTCACCACCGCCTCCAAGCAGGCCCTGCAGGAAGTGCTGGAGGCCTTCGGCCTGAAGAAGCGCATGGAAAAGGTATTGGTGCTGCTGAAGAAGGAACTCGACGTGGCGCGCCTGCAATCGGACATCCGCGAAAAGGTCGACGAGAAGATGAGCGACCAGCAGCGCGAGTTTTTCCTGCGCCAGCAGCTGAAAGCGATCCAGAAGGAACTGGGGCTCGCTAAGGACGACAAGACCGCCGAGCTCGACACCTTCCGGGAGCGCATCGCCAAGCTTGCGCTGCCCGAGCAGGCAAAAAAGCGCATCGACGAGGAAATGCACAAGTTTTCCCTGCTGGAGACCGGCTCGTCGGAATACACCGTCACCCGCAATTACCTCGACTGGCTGACCGTGCTGCCGTGGGGCGTGCACACGCAGGACAAGATCGACCTCGAACACGCGCGTCGCATCCTCGACCGCGACCATGACGGGCTCGACGACGTCAAGGATCGCATCATCGAATTCCTCGCCGTCGGCGCGATGCGCGGCGAAATGGCAGGCTCGATCCTGCTGCTGATCGGGCCGCCGGGGGTGGGCAAGACCTCGATCGGCAAATCCATCGCCGAGGCGCTGGGGCGCAAGTTCTACCGCTTCTCGGTCGGCGGCATGCGCGACGAGGCCGAAATCAAGGGGCACCGCCGCACCTACATCGGCGCCATGCCGGGCAAGTTCGTGCATGCGCTGAAAGAGGTGGAATCGGCCAACCCCGTCATCATGCTCGACGAGATCGACAAGATCGGCGCCAGCTACCAGGGCGACCCCGCATCCGCCTTGCTGGAAGTGCTCGACCCCGAGCAGAACGCCGACTTTCTCGACCATTATCTGGACGTGCGCTTCGATCTGTCGAAGACGCTGTTCATCTGCACCGCGAATGACTTTTCCATCCCGTCGGCACTACTCGACCGCATGGAAGTCATCCGCCTGTCGGGCTACATCACCGAAGAAAAGGTGGCCATCGCCAAGCACCACCTGTGGCCGCGAGTGCTCACCCGCGCCGGGCTGAAGAAGAACCAGCTCGCCATCAGCGAAGGCGCGATCCGCCACGTCATCGAGGGCTACGCGCGCGAAGCCGGGGTGCGCAACCTGGAAAAGCAGCTGGGGCGGGTGGCGCGAAAGGCCGTGGTCAAGATCCTCGGCGGTGCGGAAACGCCGATCAGGATCGGCGTCAAGGAAGTCGAGGCCTATCTCGACAAGCCGGTGTTCAGCCGCGAAAAGCCGATGAGCGGCGTCGGCGTGGTCACCGGTCTCGCGTGGACCTCGATGGGCGGCGCCACGCTGCCGGTCGAAGCGACCCGCGTCCACACCCTCAATCGCGGCTTCAAGCTCACCGGCAAGCTGGGCGAGGTGATGAAGGAATCGGCCGAGATCGCCTACAGCTATATCGCCTCGCACCTGAAAACCTACGGCGCCGACGCCAAGTTCTACGACACCAGCTTCGTCCACCTGCACGTGCCCGAAGGCGCCACCCCCAAGGACGGCCCCAGCGCTGGCGTCACCATGGCCACCGCGCTGCTGTCGCTGGCGAAAAACGCCAAAATCAGCCGCCCGCTGGCGATGACCGGCGAACTCACCCTGACCGGCCAGGTGCTGCCGGTGGGCGGCATCCGCGAGAAAGTCATCGCCGCGCGCCGGGTCGGCATCAGCGAACTGATCCTGCCCGACGCCAACCGGCGCGACTTCGACAAACTGCCCGAGCATATCCGCGCCGGATTCACCGTGCATTACGCCAAGCGCTATCAGGATGTGGCGGCGGTGGTGTTCGGAATAGGTTGATCCAGCGTGAATAGCGGGAGAAGGGCGGGGATGCGTGCCTGCTCTATCAGGCAAAACCGGCCAATTGCCGCCATTCGCTGATCCGGAAAAATACGTTTCTGGACGGTCGGTGTTCATCACCAAGCTGCCGGTCGTCGGGGTGGCATGAATGGAAAGCCATCCGCCAAACGTGACACAAGGCAAATATCGAGATATACACTGCACGCTCAATTTAAGGAGGGGGCCAATGCAGAAGGGCTATGGACAGTTTTGCCCGCTCGCCAAAGCGGCCGAGCTCCTGTGCGAGCGATGGACCATGATCGTGATACGAGAACTTGTCGCCGGTAGCCATCAATTTAATGACCTGCGGCGAGGCCTGCCGTTGATGTCCCCGACCCTGCTCTCACTCCGATTGAAACAACTAACCGAAGCAGGCGTTGTTCGGAGAGTTTCCGGGAAAACAGGCAAACAGGTCTACGAACTCACGGAGGCCGGACGCGAACTCGAACCATTGGTGAAGTCGATGGGCATCTGGGGGCATCGCTGGGCGAGAAGCCAGTTTGAGGATCATGACCTCGATGTCGGTTTGCTGATGTGGGACATCCGCCGTGGCGTAAATTCGGCGTGCTTCCCTACGCGACGGTTGGTGATCGAAATTGCCTTTACAGATGCGCCCAAGGGGATGGGCCAATGGTGGCTCGTTTCCGAAAACAGGGATGTGGATCTTTGCCTGAAGGCTACGGGTCACGATGTCGATCTGGTGATCAAGTCCACCGTCAGGGCCTTGACCTCGGTGTGGATGTGTCAACAGAGTCTGGGCGAAGCCCTGAAAAGTGGTGAATTGACGCTGCTTGGGCCAACAGACCTCCGAGAGCTGTTGCCTGTTTGGCTGCAAGGAAGTCCATTGGCCCGGATGGGTGCCGAATCATTGGCCGTAAGTCCCATCCTTCAGTGAATTCCTGGAAGCGATTGGTTACTGGTGAATGATTTCACCCTTCAAAGCATAGGTGATTGCCAAAACATCCTTGCGAGCAGATTCGTCGATACCATGCTTTTCCATGACACCCATAATGTCGTCAATCACCGCCATGTATTCTGCTTCGCTGATATTCATCCCGCGATGGGTCTCGGGCATGCTGCGCCCGGTGTATGTTTCCGGGCCTCCGCTGCCTGCGGCTAGAAAATCGCATGTGTGCTTCTTGATTTCCGCTACCCGTTCGGGTTTTTCCAAGTAAGGCAAAAACCGCGCCCTGATGACTGGGTTATTCAGGTGTGCTTCAACGATGTCATCTACCATTTTGGAAATGCCGGTTGCACTGCCCAAGTTTTCGTACAAGGTGTTCATGATCCCCTCCTGTCCATGATGGTTAGTGCTGCAGTTCATAGCATGAAGAAACATCATGATTCTGGATAGTACAGAATCTGTAGCGCTTTGCGATTTGCAGACCGATTATCTTGAGCAGACCTACCATTCAAATCAGCGAGGTCGTTCTCGCGTGCGGTTCGCACATGACGCTGCGCGCGAGGAAGCGCAGGCGCCCACACCGAAAAAGCGTCCCTGAAACCCCGGCTCGGTGCCGAAACAGCCGAAAGGCCCGTACGCCAAGCGTTTTCGGCCGTGGAAACCGCCAGCCGGTTACCTGGCCTTGCAGCAAAAGCCGGCTTCCCCCGCCCTCGGGTAAAATGCCGCCCATGACCGAAGCCGAGCTCCTCGATCCAGCCCTCCCGACAGCCCCCGCCGCACCCGTCATCAAGGTGCGCGGCGAACTGCTGACCGAACTGCCGCGCGACCTTTATATCCCGCCGGATGCGCTCGAGGTCTTTCTCGATGCTTTCGAAGGCCCGCTCGACCTGCTGCTCTACCTGATCCGCCGCCAGAACCTCGACGTGCTGGACATCCCGATGGCGGCGCTGACCAGGCAGTACATGGCCTATGTCGAAGCGGCGCGCGCCACCCGGCTGGAACTGGCGGCGGAATACCTGCTGATGGCGGCGATGCTGATCGACATCAAGTCGCGCATGCTGCTGCCGCGGCGGGAGCAGGCCGAGGAGGCGAACGAGGGCGACGATCCGCGCGCCGAACTGGTGCGGCGCCTGCTGGAATACGAGCAGATGAAGCTTGCCGGCCAGCATCTCGATGCCATGCCGCAGG
>JAHJNP010000083.1 GCA_018820745.1 Gammaproteobacteria bacterium | reverse complement strand
GCAACGCGCGCTGGAAAACCGACACCGCGCCGATCGATGAGGAATGCACCTGCCACACCTGCACCCATTTCAGCCGCGCCTACGTGCACCACCTGATCCGCGCCAACGAAATTCTCGGCGCGCGGCTCGCCACGATCCACAATCTGCATTACTACCACCGCCTGATGGCCGGGATGCGTGCCGCGATCGAGGCTCATCGATTTGCCGATTTCACGGCGCGGTTTCACGAGATGCAAACACGTGGGTGGTAGAATCGCACGGTTTTAATTTATCTGTTCCGACTGGGAGTTTTATCCATGATTTCTCTTGCCCACGCGCAATCTGCCGCATCGGCCTCCGCTGGTTTCACCGACTTCCTGCCGCTGATCATCATCTTCATCCTGTTCTGGTTCATGCTCATCCGCCCACAGATGAAGCGCGCCAAGGAACAGAAAAAGATGCTGTCTGAAATACAAAAAGGCGATGAAGTCATCACCGCCAGCGGCCAGGTCGGCAAGGTCGCCAAGATCGGCGAACAATACGTGTCGCTGGAAATCGCCGACGGCGTGATCACCCACGTGCAGAAGCAGTCGATCCAGACCCTGCTGCCCAAGGGCACCATCAAAGGCTTGTAAATGCCGGGGGTCAGGGAATGTGCGGCCAGAGGCCGCGAATTCTAAAAACTGACCCCTGACCCCTGACCCCTGACCCCTGACCCCTGACCCCTGACCCCTGAAATGAACCGCTTCCCGCTCTGGAAATATGCGCTCATCGGCTTCACGCTGGTGGCTGCCTTCCTCTACGCCCTGCCCAACTTTTTTGGCCAGGCCCCGGCAGTGCAGGTGTCGCCGGTGCGCACCCTCGAAAAGGCCGACCCCGCGCTGCTGGCCAAGATGGAGTCACTGCTCAAGGCATCCAGCGTGGCCTATGACGGGATGGAGCTGGCGGACAACAGCATCAAGGCGCGCTTTGCCAGCACCGATCTGCAGATCAAGGCCAAGGATGTGCTGGAGAACGGCCTGGGCGAGCGCTACACGGTCGCGCTCAATCTGCTGCCGGCCTCGCCTGCCTGGCTGTCGGCGATCAGCGCGCTGCCGATGAATCTGGGCCTGGATTTGCGCGGCGGCGTGCACTTCCTGCTCGAAGTTGACATGAAGGCTGCGCAGGAAAAGGCGGCTATCCGCTACCAGAACGACTTCCGTACCGAACTGCGCAGCGACAAGATCCGCTACGGCCGCATCAGCCGCGAGGGCGATGCCGTCACCGTGCATTTCGCGACCCGCGACCAGCGCGACGCTGCGATCAACAAACTGGGCACGGTGTTCACCGACCTCGCCTATACCGCTGAAGACCAGGCTGACGCCTTCACCCTGACCGCGCGACTGAAGCCGGAAGCCGAAAAACAGGTACAGGAATTTGCCCTGCAGCAGAACATCACCACCCTGCGCAATCGTGTCAACGAGCTCGGCGTCGCCGAGCCGGTGATCCAGCAGCAGGGTGCCAACCGCGTCGTGGTCCAGCTGCCCGGCGTGCAGGACACCGCCAAGGCCAAGGACATCCTCGGCCGCACCGCCACGCTGGAAATCCGCATGGTCGACGAACTGGCCGACCCGCTGGCGCTGGCGCAGGGCCAGGCGCCGTTCGGCACGGATATCGTGCCCACCCGCGAAGGCACGCTGATCGCGGTAAAGAAGGATGTGGTGCTGACCGGCGACTCGATCACCAACGCCACGCCGGGCTTTGACAACACCAGTGGCCAGGCCGCCGTCCACATCAATCTGGACGGCAAAGGCGCGCGCATCTTCAAGGACGTGACGCGCGAAAACGTCAACAAGCGCATGGCCATCCTGCTGATCGAAAAGGGTCGCGCCGAAGCCATCACGGCGCCGGTGATCCGCGAGGAAATCGGCGGGGGCCGGGTGCAGGTCACCGGCATGGAGTCGGCGCAGGAAGCCTCCGATGTTGCCCTGCTGCTGCGCGCCGGCGCGCTCGCCGCGCCGATGCAGATCGTCGAAGAACGCACCGTTGGCCCCAGCATGGGCGCGGAAAACATCGCCAAGGGCTTCAACGCCAACATCTGGGGCTTCATCGCCGTGGTGATATTCATCACCTTCTACTACCGCGTGTTCGGCCTGTTTTCATCGATCGCGCTGGCGATCAACGGCTTCTTCCTGATTGCGCTGCTGTCGCTGCTGCAAGCCACGCTCACCCTGCCCGGCATGGCTGCGATCGCGCTCACCCTCGGCATGGCGATCGACGCCAACGTGCTGATCAACGAGCGTATTCGGGAAGAGCTGCGCAATGGCGCCACCCCGCAGGCAGCGATCAGCGCTGGCTACGAACGCGCTTGGGGTACGATTCTGGACGCCAACATCACCACCCTGATCGCCGGCTTCTCGCTGTTCTGGCTCGGTTCGGGTCCGGTTCGCGGCTTTGCCGTGGTGCTGTGCCTCGGCATTCTCACCTCCATGTTCAGCGCCGTGACCGTTTCGCGCGCGATGGCGAACCTCACGTATGGGCGCCAGGCGCGCCTGGCGAAACTCTCGATTTAAGGCCCGACCATGATCGATTTCTTCCCCTTCAAAAAAACCATCCCCTTCATGAGTTGGGGCAAGGTGACCACCGCGATTTCGCTGCTCACCTTCCTGTTTTCGGTGTGGGCGCTGTGGGACAAAGGCCTCAACCTCGGCGTCGATTTCACCGGCGGCACCGTGATCGAGGTCAGCTACGAGCAGCCCGCCGATTTGCCGGCGATCCGCGGCGCGCTGGAAAAAACCGGCCTGCCAGAAGTCACGGTGCAGAGCTTCGGCACCAGCCGCGACGTCCTGATTCGCCTGCCAGTCAGGGGCGATACCGACGCTGCGCAGACCAGCAACCGTGTGATGGCCGCGCTGACCGCGGCCGATGCCGGGGTGGAACTGAGGCGAGTCGATTTCGTCGGCCCACAGGTCGGCAAGGAACTTTATGACAGCGGCGCCCTGGCGCTATTGGTGGTCACCTTCGGCATCATGGCGTATCTGGCGATCCGTTTCGAATGGCGCTTTGCGGTGGCCGGCATGCTCGCCAACCTGCACGACATCGTCATCATCCTCGGCGTGTTCGCGTTTTTTCAGTGGGAGTTCACCCTCACCGTGCTGGCCGGCGTGTTGGCGGTCCTGGGCTACTCGGTCAACGAATCGGTGGTCATTTTCGACCGCATCCGGGAAAACATCCGCAAGATGCGCGGCGCCACCATCCCGCACATCATCGACGACGCCATCACCCGCACCATGAGCCGCACCATCATTACCCACGGCTCGACCCAGATCATGGTGCTCTCGATGCTGTTCTTCGGCGGCGAGGCGCTGCACAACTTCGCACTCGCGCTCACCATCGGCATCATGTTCGGCATCTACTCGTCCACCCTGGTCGCCAGCCCGCTGCTGCTGATGTTCGGCATCAAGCGCGAGCATTTCATCAAGCCGGTGGAGAAGAAGGAAGAAGCGGTTGTTTGAGATACAAGATTCAAGACCCAAGATGCAAGGAGGCACGCTTCCCCCTTGCATCTTGAATCTTGCAACTTGAACCTGTCTTCCATCATGCTCCACGACATCATTCAAACAATAGTCAGCACCGTCGGTGCCTGGGGCTACCCGGGCATCTTCCTGTTGATGGCGCTGGAGTCGAGCTTCTTCCCCTTCCCCAGCGAAGTGGTGATGATTCCGGCCGGCTATCTGGCCTACAAGGGCGAGATGAATCTTGTGCTGGCGATCCTGTCCGGCATCGGCGGCAGCCTGTTCGGCGCGCTGTTCAACTACTGGCTGGCAGTGAAGTTCGGGCGGCCGTTTCTGCTGCGCTACGGAAAATACGTGCTGTTCAAGGAACACTCGCTGCAGCGCATGGAGGACTTCTTCGCGCGCCACGGCCATATCTCGACCTTCACCGGGCGGCTGATTCCGGCAGTGCGGCAGTACATCTCGCTGCCGGCAGGGCTGGCGCGCATGAATCTCGCAGTGTTCAGCTTCTATACAGCGCTGGGGGCCGGCATCTGGGTCACCATCCTCGCGGTGCTCGGCTACACACTCGGCCACAACGAAGCGGCCATCCGCGACAACCTGCATCTGATCACGCTGATCACGCTGGGCGCGGTCGCGGTGATCGTGCTGCTCTATGTGCGACTCAAGCTGAAGAAAAAAGTGCTGCGCTGAGTTTTACCCCGCGGCCGCATCCACCATCAGCCGCTTCATTTCCGCCACCGCGTCCTTCCAGCCCACGAACATGGCCTGCGCGACGATCGCATGGCCGATGTTGAGCTCATGAATGCCCGGCAGCGCCGCAATCGGCCTAACGTTGTGGTAGGTCAGGCCGTGCCCGGCATTGACCGTCAACCCGATGCTGCGGCCGTAAGCGACCGCCTTGCGAATGCGCTCGAATTCGGCCACACACGCCGCGTCGGTTACGGCATCGGCATAGGCACCGGTGTGGATTTCGACCACCGGCGCGCCAGCCGCGTGCGCCGCGTCGAGCTGGGCAAAATCGGCGTCGATGAAGAGCGAAACCCGGATTCCGGCATGCGCCAGCTGCGCGCACGCCGCCTGTATTTTTGGCAGCTGGGCGACGACGTCGAGTCCGCCTTCGGTGGTCAGTTCCTCGCGCTTTTCCGGCACCAGGCAGACGTCCTGCGGCCGCGTGGCACAGGCGATGGCGAGCATCTCATCGGTCACCGCCATTTCCAGGTTCATCTTGGTTTTCAGCACCTGGCGCAGGATCGCGACATCTTCGTCCTGGATGTGGCGGCGGTCTTCCCTGAGGTGCAGGGTGATCGAATCG
Source organism: Gammaproteobacteria bacterium (assembly GCA_018820745.1). Lineage (GTDB taxonomy): Bacteria > Pseudomonadota > Gammaproteobacteria > Burkholderiales > Thiobacillaceae > Thiobacillus. The sequence continues at coordinate 631 of JAHJNP010000083.1, read as the reverse complement.
GCGCCGGCGGTTTCCGCCATGAGCGCGGCTTCGACCGGGCTGGGATAGCGGGTCTTGCGCGCCTGGCGCAGGGTGGCGATGTGGTCGATGTTGACGCCGAGATAGATGCTCATGGATTCAGTTCTGTGAGTTCACGTAACAGCTGGCGAGTATAAAGCGGCTTCGCACCCAGGGTGTGGTTGATCAGGGTGCGCATCAAGGCCTTGGCCTCGACCAGCGTGGCCGGCTGCTCGAAGCGACCGGCCGCCAGGTCGATCAGCGTCTGGCCCGAAACCGGGCAGCCCGGCTGTCCATTCTCGCGTAGCGCGCCGCGTTCAGGCTGGAACACGTAGCGGACACCGGGTTCAATCGGCGCCCCGCTGTCGGCGTCGGCGTCGAAGGTGGCGCCATAGCCGATCTCGGACAGCAGGTTTTTCTCGAAGCAGCGCAATATCCGCTCGAAATCGGTGCCGCCAGCCTCGTTCGCCAGCTGGTCGAGGGTGTCGGCATAGCGGTCGTACAGCTTTTCGTGCGCATCGCCGCGCGCCAGCAAGCGCAGCAGCAGTTCGTTCAGATAAAACCCGCACATCAGCGCGCGCCCCTGCGGCGCGATCAGGCCGCCCTGCCATTCGGCGGCATGCAGGGTCTTCAG
>JAHJNP010000082.1 GCA_018820745.1 Gammaproteobacteria bacterium | reverse complement strand
CGCGCCGTACACGAGGAGGCACGGCAGTTTGCCCGCGTGCTGCGCGACGAGGTGCTGGGGCGCTGGGGCGTGGCGGACAAGACAGGCGCCCTGCGCGCGGCGCGCCCCGGCGACGTCATGGCGCTGGTGAAGAAGCGCACCCACCTGCACCTATACGAACGCGAACTGGAAGCCGCGCGCATCCCCTTCATCACCTCGCGCCGCGGCGGCCTGCTGCACGCGCTTGAGGCGCAGGACGTGATTGCGCTGATCGAAACCCTGCTGCTGCCGCACGCCGACCTGAAGCTGGCGCACGTGCTGAAGTGCCCGCTCTTCGGCTGCAGCGACGACGACCTGCTGCGGGTGTTCGCGCCCAACCCCGCCGACGCCACGCGCGGCTGGGAGCGGCTGATCGTTCTCGCCACCGAACCCGGCTGCCCCGCGACGCTCGCGCGCGCGGCGCAGCTGCTGTCCCGCTGGCGCGCCCATTGCGGCACGCTGCCGGTGCACGACCTGCTCGACCGCATCTACTTTGAAGGAGACGTCGAGGCGCGCTACGCCGCGGCTGTACCGGAGGCGATGCGGCCGCAGGTGGCTGCCAACCTGCGCGCCTTCATGCAGCTGGCGCTGACGCAGGACGCGGGGCGCTACCCCACGCTGGCCGGCTTCGTGCGCGAGCTGGCCACTCTCATCGACGACGCCGACGCCGCGCCCGGCGAGGGACTCGCGGCCGACGGCGACAACGCGGTGCACCTGCTGACCATCCACGGTTCGAAGGGGCTGGAAGCGCCGATCGTCTGGCTGCTCGGCGGCAGCGATCATACGCGCGGCGACAGCTACGCGGTGCTGGCGCCGTGGCCGCCCGAAGCCCCCCGTCCGGTTCACTTCTCGCTGTTCGGCAAGCTGGACGACCGGGGCGCGGCACGGGAAAGCTGGTTTCAGGAAGAGGCGGATCTGGCGCAGCGCGAATCCGACAATCTGCTGTATGTGGCGCTGACCCGCGCCGCGCAGGGGCTGATCGTCAGCGGCGACGCCAGCAAGAACGCCTGGCTGGCGCGCGTCGATGCGGCCTGGCAAAACCTGGGCCTGCCGGCCGACCTGCCGCCCGCCACAGCTGAGGCAGCCAGCGTGACAGCCGCGCCGGCCCGCATCGACGCCCCGGCGGTGGGGCAGCGCGTCACCCCGCCGGCCGCGAGTCCGGCGGCGGCGAGCGGCGAATTGTTCCACGCGTGTCTGGAAGCCCATGCGCCGCCCGGCACGCCGCGCGACCTGTCCGCGCTGGCGGCGCGCCTGGGGCTGGAGAGCCAGCTCGAATCCGTCGAGGCGGCGGCCCGCGCCCTGCTGGCACAGCCGCAGCTGGCACACCTGTTCGACCCCGCGCAGTATCGACGCGCCCACAACGAGTGGGCGCTGCTGGATGCCGACGGCCGCCTGCAGCGGCTCGACCGCGTGGTGGAATTCGACAATGCGGTATGGCTGATCGACTATAAAACCGGCGGCGACAGCCGCACCCTCCCCGACGCGCTGCTGGTTGAGCGCCATCAGCCACAGCTGGCGGGCTACCGGACGCTGCTTGCAGAGCTGTATCCCGACAAGCCGGTGCATGCCGCGCTGCTGCTGGCCGACGGCCGACTGATTCCAATGGACGCCAAAAAATGATCGATAAACCTTTTTCCGAATCCTGCGTGCAGAACCGCGACCCGATCCTGGCCGTGCTGCGCGAGCTGTTTGCCGACCGCCGCCATGTGCTGGAAATCGGCAGCGGCACCGGCCAGCATGCGGTGTATTTCGCACCCGAGCTGCCGCACCTGGTGTGGCAGACCGCCGATGTGCCGCAGCATCACGCCGGCATCCGGGCCTGGCTCGATGACGCCGCCCTGCCCAACGTGCTGCCGCCGCTGGCGCTCGACGCCAATGACACGGCCTGGCACTGCGGACGCTACGACGCGGTGTTTTCGGCCAACACCCTGCACATCATGAGTTGGCCCGAGGTCGAGCTTTTTTTTGCCGGCGTCGGTGAAGTGCTCGAGCCGGGCGGCGTGCTGGCGGTGTACGGCCCGTTCAATTACAAGGGCGCGTTCACTTCGGAGAGCAATGCCCGCTTCGACGCCTGGCTGAAGGCGCGCGACCCCGCCTCAGGGGTGCGCGATTTCGAGGCGGTGGACGCACTGGCGCGCGCCCGTGGCCTGGTGCTGCTGCAGGATATCGCCATGCCGGCCAACAACCGCATGCTGATGTGGCGCCGCATGGCTTAAGGTGAAAAAGCCCTCACTCAGGCTTTGCCTTGCAGGGGGCTCTGCTATAAACAAGACATTGTGAGGCAGAGGAAAGCTCATGCGCATCGCCGAACTGATCCATCGCTGGAGCCAGGAGGGACTGACCCGCACGGATGTGCGCTTATACACCGTCCATTTGCCGCTACGCGACGCTGCACGCGTTGAAGCGCTGAACGTGATGTATTCCGGCCGCAGCGCGTCCCAGCTGATGGCCGACCTGATCCGTGCCGCCCTCGACGAGCTGGAGGTGGCGATGCCCTACGTCCCCGGCAATCGCGTCATTGCCGAAGACGACTACGGCGATCCGATCTACGAGGACCTCGGCCCCACGCCGCAGTTTTATTCGCTGTCGCACGAGATCCTGCGCAAGCTCGCTGCCGCGCAGGAAGACAAATAGCGTCGGAATAATTTACAGTGCGTGCGCGCCACCGCCAAAGTGGCGAGCATAGCGCCTTGTATTCGCACCCATTTATCGATCTGGCACAAGGCTTGCTTTGGCCCCAGCTCATATAATTCGAGTGTAGGGGAACGCCATGTACATCGGCCCCGCTTTTCTTTTTGCGGCCTTTGCCAGCCTGTTTTACATTCCCGGCTTTCTCGACACGCCCCTCGGCATGCTCACGCCACGCCAGCTCGTCTCGCAACTGCTGTTTTCCGTTTTCGCGCTGATTTCGCTGGCTTCGCTCGCGCGCTCCATCGAGCTTGATCCCGTGTGGCCGTGGCGACCAGAATTCCGTCGCGCGATGAACTGGTTATTGGGGCGCACGTAGTCAGTCCGCGCCCGCTATTTGCCGGCAAGCCGGCATAAAATGACGGTTTCCCGTTCTGCGAAACCGCCATGCCCGTCAACCTCTCCGCCCCCGATCCCGCTTCTCTGCTGCCCATTGCCGGCGTGCGCCTGGGCATTGCCTCGGCCGGCATCAAGAAGCCCGGGCGGCGCGACCTCACGCTGATCGAACTCGCGCCCGGGAGCCGTGTGGCGGGCGTGTTCACGCAAAACCGCTTCTGCGCCGCGCCGGTAACGGTCTGCAAACAGCATCTCGGCCAGATGGCGCAGCGTGGCGGCGACATCCGCGCGCTGGTGATCAACACCGGCAACGCCAATGCCGGCACCGGCGAAGAGGGTTTGCTCCGCGCGCGCCAGACCTGCGAGGCGGTGGCGCGGCTGATGGGATGCGCGACCGAGGCCGTGCTGCCGTTCTCCACCGGCGTGATTCTGGAGCCGTTGCCAGTCGACAAGATCCTCCCCGTATTGCCTGTAGCGCAGGCCGATCTCGCGCCCGATCACTGGTCGGACGCCGCGCACGCGATCATGACCACCGACATCGTCGCCAAGGGCGCCAGCCGCCAGGCGCAGGTGGGCGGCAAGACGGTGACGGTGACCGGCATCGCCAAGGGTTCCGGCATGATCCACCCCAACATGGCGACCATGCTGGGCTATGTGGCGACCGACGCGGCGATTGCGCCCGGCCTGATGCAGCAGCTGGTGACGGCGGTGGCCGACGTATCGTTCAACTGCGTCACCGTCGACGGCGACACCTCGACCAACGACAGCTTCATCCTGATCGCCAGCGGCCAGGCCGGCAACGCCGAAATTGCCGACGCCGCCAGCGCCGACTACGCCGCGCTGAAAGCGGCACTCGCCGACGTCGCCATCGAGCTCGCGCAGGCGATGGCACGCGACGGCGAAGGCGCGACCAAGTTCATCACCGTGGCGGTCGAAGGCGGTCGCGACCACGCCGAATGCAAGCAGATCGCCTACGCGATTGCGCGCTCGCCGCTGGTCAAGACCGCGTTCTTCGCCAGCGACCCCAACCTCGGCCGCATCCTCGCCGCGATCGGCTATGCAGGGGTGACGGACCTCGACGTCGACACCCTGCAGGTGTACCTGGGCGACGTGCTGGTGGCAGAAAAGGGCGGCCGCGCGGCGAGCTACACCGAGGCGCAGGGCGCGGCGGTGATGCAGGAAGCCGAGATCACCGTACGCGTGGTGCTCGACCGCGGACCCGTGAACGTCACGGTGTGGACCTGCGACTTCTCCTACGACTACGTCAAGATCAACGCCGAGTACCGCACCTGAACTACATGCCTGGCGGCAGGTTTTTCGGCGTGAAGTCGAAGTACGGCGTCGCGACCTTTTCGCCCGGCGGCACGTAGGCCGGCACCGGCTGACCCTTCACGCCAAGGTGCCGCACGTAACGGTAGATCGCCTTGAGGTCGGCGTCGCTCATGGCCCGCAGGGTCGGCGACGGCATCGGCGGCCGCATCGCCTGGCGTGCCCGCACCAGCCAGGTTTTCTCGTCGAGCTGCTGGAACAGCAGGCGCAGGTTGGCGGCGTAAGTCGTGCCCCACGGCCCCTGCCAGCCGATCGCGTCGCCGGTCAGCCACTCGGCTTCGGGCACCCGGCCGTCGTTCTGCATGTAGCCCGCGGTATGGCAGTCGTTGCAGCCGGCAATCTGGATCAGGTAGCGGCCGTGGCGGATATCCGCACCGGCGGCCGGCGGCTGCGCCGACGCCAGCCCGACCGTGCCGGCGAGCAGCGCGCCCACGAAATTCATGATTGCGTTCATCTGTCCTCCTTGGTTTGCGCCAGGCGCCCCATGCGCCTGAATGACAAAAGAATAGGCAAATTTCCGGGGCGCATTGCCAAGCCCGGTCTCGCGGAAACCTGAATTTCTGTCGGGCCTGCGGCTAGAATCACCATATGGCCGATCTCGACTCCCTCCTGCCCCGCATTGAGCGCCTGCTCGACCGCCTCGACGCCCCTGCCGCCGCCGCGCCGGACTGGAAGCGGGTGCGCGCGGCGCGCTGGTCGGTGCAGACGGGCGGGCTGAAGCCCATCCTGCATCCGCAGCGGGTGAGCCTGCGCGACCTGCTGGCGATCGACGAGCAGAAGCTGCGGGTGGACGCCAACACGCGCCAGTTCGTCGCCGGAAAGCCGGCCAACAACGTGCTGCTCACCGGCGCGCGCGGGTGCGGCAAGTCGTCGCTGGTGAAGGCGGTGCATGCGAAATATGCGCCGAAGGGGCTGCGACTGATCGAGGTCGACAAGGCCGGATTGCCGCATCTGCCCGACCTGTTCGACCTGCTGGCGGACGCCGGCTACCGCTTCATCGTCTTCATCGACGACCTCAGCTTCGCCGAGCACGAAGCCGGCTACGCCAGCCTGAAGGCCGCGCTCGACGGCTCGCTGGCGGGGCCGTCGGACAACGTGCTGATCTACGCCACCAGCAACCGCCGCCACCTGATGCCGGAATACATGGCGGAGAACCTGGAGACGACCTACCTTGGCGGCGAGG
>JAHJNP010000425.1 GCA_018820745.1 Gammaproteobacteria bacterium | reverse complement strand
TCGCCGAACACGGCTTTCGCGTCAACCGCTTCCTTGCCGCCGACATCGCCCACGACGGCGGCCGCACCCGGATTCATCCCGAAACCGCGGCAATCTTCCGCCCCGGCGGCGTGCCGCTCGCAGAAGGCGACTGGCTGGTGCTGGCGAATAAATGGGGTCAGACACGATATTGAAGACTATTAATAGTGTCCGGCCCCATTTATATTGCTTTCCCACTGAACAGCGCTCATTCGCAATGCCTGCATCGAGGCAACTTGGCATCTGCGCCGTAGTAGTGTGGCGCTAAACAGGGGCATAATCCTTCTGTTCTGCCAACGATGAGCCCCCAATCCCATGGCCAAGCGACTGTCCCCTGCCGCCATAGTAGCCCTGAAGGAAGCTCTGTGTGCCGTCTACTGGTACAAGGGGGACTTGCGTGGGTTTCTACAGCAATGCCTTTCCAATCCAGCCATCCTCGCGACGTTGAATTGGGATGGTTACAAACGACAAATTGCCTCGGACCTTGTCGACTACTTGGTGCGTGGCGAAGACAAGCATCTTGGCGACCTTACGAAAGTTTGTTACGAGCTGTGCAGCATCACAACGTTCACCCATCTGAAACAGCTCGATGGTGGAGATCAAAAAGCTCAAAGGGCATCGTTCGCCATTGCGCAGCTCAAAACACTTGTTGAGCCGCATCAGAAAGTCCAAAAGGAGCGAGACGAATTCAAGGAACGACAGAATCAGGCCCAAGAGAAACTCAAAGCCAGTGCTGCTGTTCGTCAGAAGCTCGAAGACATTAACGCTCGATATATGGCACTGGTCGTGTCACCCAATGCGCAAGGCCGAGGTTTTGAGCTTGAAAAAGTCATGTATGACATCTTCGAACTTTTCGACCTCGATCCAAAAGCATCTTTCCGAAACACCGGAGAGCAAATCGACGGCGCTTTCTCGCTTGAAGGAATTGATTATCTGTTTGAGGCGAAATGGCAACGAAGTCTTATTGATGGTGCAGACCTTGATACATTTGCCGGAAAGATACGGCGCAAGCTAGAAAACACGCTTGGCGCATTCCTTTCTATCAACGGCTTTTCGCCCGACGGTGTTCAACTGCACTCGGGTACGGGCTCCGCAATGATTCTCCTCGATGGCGCAGACTTGATGGCGGTACTTGAGGAGAGGATCGACTTCGTTTCTCTCTTGCTTCGAAAGAAGCGTCATGCAGCGCGAACTGGCAGCATCTACATCAATGTCAATCAAATCCTGTCTTAGTGCCTTGCCGGTGCGCCGCTCCTCATTGACAGACGCACGTAGTCTCGTTCATGCTCTGCGTACTTCCTTAGGGGAAGAACGGGGCGCCTCTTTTGCAGGTTTCCTGCGACGTTGGGGGCGAAGCGTCAAAACTTCGTCAACCAAATGGCAACTTACTTTTACTAGGTTCGTCCCGTGGGGGGCCCGAGACTATGTTTCGGGCCCTTTGTCTTTCTGAGGCAACATGAGCATCGAAGATCAACTCCGCGACAAGATCACTCAAGAGTGCGAGAAGCTCATTCTTCGACACCACGAGTACCACAACAATCTACATGCCGAGTGGTCGCGCGCGCGCGCACGAATGACGGGCGTTCCTCCGAAGGTCATCCAGACGCCCGAGTACTGGAGCATCGATAGAAAGTTCAACCCGTTCTACGTAAAGAGCAAAGCCGCTGCCATCGCAAAATCTATCGCCAAGAAGATTGCTGACGGCACATACGTCCCGAACGATCCATTTACCAAGGTCATCCCGAAGGCGAACGGCGGCACTCGTCAACTGACCATCTACCAGATACCCGATGCAGCCGTTTCCAAGTACTTCTACAGCAGATTGCTCGCCAAGAATAAACATCGATTTAGCTCATTCTCATACGCATACCGCAACGATAGAAATGTGCACTTTGCCATACAGGACATCACTGTAGACCTATCACTCGACGCCCGGGCCTTTATTGCAGAGTTCGACTTTTCTGACTTCTTTGGCTCTATTGGGCACGAATATCTATTTGCCCAATTGCACCAAAACGGCTTCCTTGTAAGTGAGGAGGATGAACGAATCATTCGCGCCTTCCTGTCGAAGCGTGAACGAGGGATTCCCCAAGGAACGTCAATTTCGCTGTTCTTGGCAAATCTAACTTGCTGGAAGTTGGATAAGTCTTTCGAAATGGAGGGGCTTAAGTTCGCTCGATACGCGGATGACACGGTAGTCTGGAGTCCGGACTACGCGGCAATATGCAGGGCATTCACTTGCATAGAAGCTTTCTCGCGTGAAGCCGGCGTCCCAATTAATCCGAGCAAATCCGATGGCATCAGCCTCCTCGCCCGCAAAGGGCTCACCACGGAAATCGCGTCTAAGGAACAGTTTGACTTCCTGGGCTATTCCATTGGGGTTGATCGTGTAGCAATCAGAGAGAAGGCCGAGAAGCGCATAAAGAAGCAGATTTCTTATCTCCTGTACAAGAATCTGATTCAACCTTTAAAGCACACACCTCTCCGCGGTTTGATCATTCCTGCGAATGACAAAGATAAGGCACTTCTCTCCGCCATTTCGCAGATCCGGCGCTATCTATACGGAGGACTTCTCCACCGGGACATCGTCGAGTACATAAACGGCCGCCGAAGAACACTTCACTTCAAGGGAATCATGAGCTTCTATCCCCTCCTTAGCGACGAAGATCAACTTCGTGCCCTGGATGGGTGGCTACTTTCCGTCATTGATAGATCAATCCAAAAGCGCTCGAAGTTGCTTCTAGCACATCGCTTCGACAGAAGGCGCTCGTTCCCCTTCAAGGTTAAGCGGGCAAACATCGTCGAGGAGTATCGACGCAGGAGGATTAAAGGGAAAAGACTGCTTGAAGTACCCAGCTTCACGCTGATCTACCGCGCGCTTCAGCGCGGACTTAGAGAGTCCGGTATTGAGTATGTGATGCACCCTGAATCGAACAAGTATGCATACATAAACGCCTAACCTCCAACCGGACCACTTAGTTCAAACATTATCGCCATGGGAAATACTTACAAGTGAGGATGCGTTCGGCGTAAATTCCTGATCGGTGACTGCTCAAGACCGCATAGCGGGCCAAGTCAGCTCAGAACCTGCTGGCCGCAATGGCCGACAAACGGACGCTTTCGACCTACCTCACGACTGACTCTTTCGGGCTGGAGCAGCCTTTCCTGAGTCAAAACTAGCGATATTTCTTTGACTTGACCGCCCGCCCACACCGCTAAACCCCAATAACGGCGCGTTTTTGAGGTTTTTAGCCATCTGCGTAGTAACCCCCGGCCCAATGACAAAAAACCCCCCTGTCGAACCGACAGGGGGGTTTTGTTTCAGTCGCTGGCAGCAGCAAGCACCGCCGGACACTACACATCCCAGACTGCGACTTGAAGAATATCCATCACGTCACAGGGCAGGGCTGCAACAGCGCTTAGCCGATGGTGGCTTCGGCGGTGTTCTTGTCGCCCATATTGTCGGCCCAGCTGACGACGACCTTGTCGCCGGCCTTGGGGCCCTTGACCTTGAAGCCCAGGTAGGGATTCTTGGACACGCCGCCGCTCATCTCGGCAGCCATCACGGGGGTGCCGTTGACGGTGGCGGTCACTTCGGTGATGAAGTGGGCGGGGATCAGCTTGCCGGTCTTGGCGTCTTTACGCAGGCCGGTTTCCATCGGGTGGTTCATCAGCACTTTGACGTCGGCGACGTCGCCTGCCATGGTGGCACGAATACGCATGGGTTCAGCCATTTGGCTTTCCTTTCCTGAATATGAATGGTGGGTGGGGTGGGCGAATTAACCGCCGCAGCCGCCGATGGTGACTTTCACTTCCTTGGCCGCCGTGTAGGACTTGCCGCCGGCATTGACCACCGCACGCACGAGCGAAGTTTGGCCCATCTTGATGCGGGTGGAAATGAAGCCTTGGGCGCCATTGGACAGGTTGAAGGTGCCAACCAGCGGCGATGCGTTCTTCTCGGCGAGGATCGAGATGCTGGTCGTGCCGGCGATGCCGCTGGTCACTTCCACCGGCACCACGGCGCCGTTTTCGGCGATGTCCGGCGCCTTGATGGTGATGTCCTTGCTGTCGGCCGGGCTGG
>JAHJNP010000081.1 GCA_018820745.1 Gammaproteobacteria bacterium | reverse complement strand
CTCAATTTCAGACTCGACAGGCCAATAAGCACCAGCATCATGCTGATGATCCAGAAACGCACGGGCAGGTTATGGTGTCGCCATAACGTGCCGGCGCTGCCAGCACGTGAGTCTCCCCCGAACCTTCCCGTGATGCGTTTCATCCTGGTTGCGGTCATCTCAACTTCAGACTCGAAAGGCCAATAAGCACCAGCATCATGCTGATGATCCAGAAACGCACCACCACCTGGTTCTCCTTCCAGCCCTTGAGCTCGTAGTGGTGATGAATCGGTGCCATGCGGAACACGCGCTTGCCGGTGAGCTTGAACGAGGCCACCTGCACCATCACCGACAGGGTCTCGACCACGAACACGCCGCACATGATGAACAGCACGATTTCCTGGCGCACGATGACGGCGACCACGCCGAGTGCGGCGCCCAGCGCCAGCGCACCGACATCGCCCATGAAGACCTCGGCCGGGTAGGCGTTGAACCAGAGGAAGGCGAGGCCCGCGCCGGCCATCGCGGCGCAGAAGATTGCCAGTTCGCCCGCGCCCGGCACGAAGGGCACGCCGAGGTATTTGGAGAACACCGCGTTGCCGGCGACGTAGGCGAAGATTGCCAGCGCGGAGGCCACCATCACCGTCGGCAGGATCGCCAGGCCGTCGAGGCCGTCGGTGAGATTGACCGCGTTGCTGGAACCGACGATGACGAAGTAGCTGAGCACGATGAAAGCCGCCGCCGATAGCGGCAGCGTGCCGTACTTGAAGAAGGGAATGATGAGTTCGGTGTGCGCGGGCAGGGAGGCGGTCTGCCACAGGTAGGCCGCGACCGCCAGGCCGATCAGCGACTGCCAGAAATACTTCCAGCGCGAGGCCAGGCCGCGCGAGTTCTTCTCGACCACCTTGCGCCAGTCGTCGACCCAGCCGATGGCGCCGAAACCCACCAGCGTGAGCAACGCGACCCAGACATAGTCGTTGGACAGGTCGGCCCACAGCAGCGTGGTGACGGTGACCGACACCAGGATCAGCGCGCCGCCCATGGTCGGCGTGCCGGCCTTGACCAGGTGCGACTGCGGGCCGTCGCTGCGCACCGACTGGCCGATTTTCAGCGCGGTGAGCTTGCGGATCACGGCCGGCCCGACGATGAAGGAAATCGTCAGCGCGGTGAGCGTGGCCAGCACCGCACGCAGCGTCAGATAGCTGAAGACATTGAATGCCCGGATGTCCTGGCCAAGATATTCGAACAGCCACAGCAGCATGTCAGTGTCCCTCGTGCCCGGGCCGTGGGTCCGCCGGGCATTCCGTAAAACTGTTGACCACGCGGTCCATCTGCATGAAACGCGAGCCCTTCACCAGCACGGTGGTGTCGGACGTAAGTTCGTTCTCGAGTTCGGCGAGCAGTTCCTGGATGCGCTCGAAATACATCGCACCGGCGCCGAATGCGCCGACAGTCTCCCGGGTCAGCTCGCCCAGGGCCAGCAGCCGGTCGACACCCGCGTCGCGCGCGGCGAGGCCGATCTGCGCATGCATGGCCGCGGCGTCGTCGCCCAGTTCGCCCATGTCGCCCAGCACCAGCACTTTCCGGCCGGGCTGCTGTGCCAGCACCGCCAGCGCCGCTTTTACCGAATCCGGGTTGGCGTTGTAGGTGTCGTCGATGAAGGTGCTGCCGTGCAGGGCAGACTTTCTTTGCAGGCGTCCCTTGACGCCGGTGAAGCCGGACAGCCCCACGTCGATGCTGCGCAGGCTGACGTCGAGCGCGAAGGCGACGGCGGCGGCGGCGAGCGCATTCATCGCGTTGTGCTCCCCCGGCACCTGCAGCGCGATGTCGAGGCAGGCGTGGGGCAGGGTGACGGCAAGCGCCGAACCGAAATCGCGGGGGTGGTATTGCCCGCGCACCGAGGCCGGCTGCCTGATGCCGAAATCGACAATGCAGCGCCGCGCGTTGGATTCGCGCCACAACTCGGCATGCGGGTCGTCGGCGTTGAACACCGCAATGCCGGCGTCCGTCAGGCCGTTGAAGATTTCGCCCTTGGCGCGGGCGATGTTTTCGATCGAGCCGAGAAAGCCGACGTGCGCGGTCATTGCGTTGTTGACCAGCGCCACGTCCGGCCGCGCCAGCCGCGTCAGGTAATCGATTTCGCCCGCGTGGTTCATGCCCATTTCCAGCACGGCGAACTGATGCGTCTGGCGCAGGCGCAGCAGCATCAGCGGCAGGCCGATGTCGTTGTTGAGATTGCCCTCGGTGGCGAGCACCGCATCGTCGGAACCCGCCTCCACCCGCAGGATGGCCGCCAGCATTTCCTTCACCGTGGTTTTGCCGTTGCTGCCGGTGATGGCGGCGAGCGGAATCGCGAAACGCCGGCGCCAGGCGGCGGCCAGCCTGCCGAGCGCGAGACGGGTGTCGTCGACGCGGATGGCCGCCGTCATGTCGGGCGCCTGCGCGGCGTCCAGCACCACGCCGGCCGCGCCCCGCTGCAGCGCCTGCGCGGCAAACCTGCCGCCGTCGAATTTCTCGCCGCGCAGCGCGATGAAGAGATCGCCCGGCTGGATGGTGCGGCTGTCGGTGGAGACGCGCAGCACCTCGGCATCCACCCCGCCGAACGGCACGCCGAGCATGGCGGCGGCTTCGGACAGACGCATCATGCTCATGTCCATGCCTCCAGGGCTTTCCTGGCAACCGCTACGTCGGAGAACGGCAGCCGCTCGCCGGCGATTTCCTGGTAGTCCTCGTGGCCCTTGACGGCGATCACCACCACGTCGCCGTGATGCGCGCCGCCGATGGCCTCGAAAATCGCGCGTGCGCGATCCGGCTCGACGTGCGGCTTGCCAGCCGTTCCGGCCAGGATGTCGTCGATGATGCGGCGCGGGTCTTCGTTGCGCGGGTTGTCGCAGGTGATCCAGACTTCGTCGGCGCCTGCAGTGGCGGCCTTCCCCATCAGCGGGCGCTTGCCGCGGTCGCGGTTGCCGCCGCAGCCGAAGACGCAGATCAGGCGCCCGCCGCTGACGATTTCGCGCAGGGTGGCGAGCACTTTTTCCAGCGCGTCGGGGGTGTGGGCGTAGTCCACCACCACCAGCGGATGGGCGTTGCCGCCGAGGGTCTGCATCCGTCCCGGCGGCGGCGTGATGTGTGCCAGCGCCTGACAGGCATCGTCCAGCTTCACGCCGGAAACCAGCAGGGTGGTCAGCACCGCCAGCAGGTTGGCGGCGTTGAAGCGGCCCAACAGCGGCGCATCGACTTCGGCATTGCCCCAGTCGGTGCGCACCGCGAGGTGCAGGCCGGCCTGCGACAGGCGCAGCTTTTCGCCCACCACGGCGCCGCGCTGGAAGCCGTAGCCGGCGACGCTCGCCAGCCGCGTCTCCGCTTCCAGCCGCTGGCCGAAGGCGTCGTCGACATTGACCACCACCCACTCCAGCCCCGGCCATCTGAACAGGCGCGCCTTGGCGGCGGCATAGCTGTCCATGTCGCCGTGGTAATCGAGGTGGTCGCGCGACAGGTTGGTCAGCACCGCGACGCTGAATTGTGTTCCGTTGATCCGTCCCTGCGCCAGCCCGTGCGACGACACCTCCATCGCGCACGCGGTCGCGCCCTGCTGCCGGTAATGCGCGAGCCGCCGCTGCAGTTCAATGGCGTCGGGCGTGGTGTTGAGCGCCGGCGTGAGCGCGCCGGGGAAGCCGTTGCCGACGGTACCGATGACGGCGGTCTTGCGCCCCAGCTGCGAGAAGGCCTGCGCGACCCAGTGCGCCACCGAGGTCTTGCCGTTGGTGCCGGTGATGCCGACCATGTGCAGCGCGCGCGAAGGCTCGCCGTAGACATGGGCGGCGATTTCGCCGATGCGGTTTTTCAGCCCGGCCACCCCGGCATTGGGAATGGCGAGCGCAGGATCCCACTGGTAGTGATCGGCCTCCCACAGCACGCCGTCGACGCGCTGCGCCACCGCCTGTGCGATGAAGTCGCGGCCGTCGCGCGCCTCTCCGGGGTAGGCGGCGAACACCGTACCCGGCATGGCCTTGCGACTGTCGCTGACGAGCTCGGTGACGGCAATGCCGAGCCGCTCCAGAATGTGCTGCACGGATTCGCGGATCGCTGGCGGTGTGGCCGGATTGCTTGTGTTCTTTTGGGGATTCGCCATCACGCGCCTCCTCCTACACGTGCCACCGGCACCGCGTTCTGCGTCACCCGCGTTGCGGTTTCCGGCGCATCCGGCGGCACCGCGAGCTGACGCAGGCTGGCGGCCATCACCTGCGCAAACACCGGGCCGGCCGTGCTGCCGCCGTAGTACACCCCGCCGGACGGCTCGTCGATCACCACCCCGATAATGAGGCGCGGGTTGGACGCCGGCGCCATTCCGACGAAGGAGGACAGAAAGATATCGGGCGCGTAACGGCCGTCGACCAGCTTGTGCGCGGTGCCGGTCTTGCCGGCCACGCGATAGCCTGGCACCTGGGTGCGCGTGCCGGTGCCGCCTTCCTGCGTTACCGTTTCCAGCATGGCGCGCACTTTGCGTGCCACTCCCGGAGAGAACACCCGCTCGCCGACGATTTCCTGCGGTTCGCGCTTGAGGAACGACAGCGGCATCACTTCGCCGTCGTTGGCAAACGCCATGTAGGCGCGGGTCAGCTGCAGCAGGCTGACCGACAGGCCGTAGCCGTAGGCCATGGTGGCGTGCTCGACCGGCTTCCAGGTGGCGGCATCGCGCAGGCGCCCGGCGGTCTCGCCGGGAAAGCCCGACCCCGGCAACTGGCCGAAGCCGGAGCGGTGCAGCACGTCCCAGTATTGCTGCGGGGTCAGCGACATGGCCAGCTTCACCGCGCCGACGTTGCTCGACTTCTGGATAATTTCGCTCACCGTCAATTGGGGATGCGGGTGGCTGTCGCGCACCAGCTTGGCGCCGACGCGCCAGGTTTCCGGCGTGTCGATTACGCTGTCGGGGCGATACAGGCCGCGCTCCAGCACCGCCGCCGCGACGAAGGGCTTGATGGTGGAGCCGGGCTCGAAGGTGTCGATCACCGCGCGGTTGCGCATCGGCCCCGGCTTGTAGTTGCGGCGGTTGTTGGGATTGAAGATCGGCTGGTTGGCCAGCGCGAGAATCTCGCCGGTCTTGGCGTCGAGCACCACCACGCTGCCGCCCTTGGCCTTGAGCGCAACAATCGCCGCCGCCAGTTCGCGGTGCGCCAGGTACTGGATGTTGAGATCGAGCGACAGCGCCAGATTGCCGCCCATCTGCGCGGTCCTGATCGGCGCCAGATCGCGGATGGTGTTGCCGCGACGGTCGCGCTGGATCCGGCGCTTGCCCTCGCGTCCGGCCAGCCAGTCCTGGTAGGCGCGCTCGACGCCTTCCTGGCCGAGATCATCCACATTGGTGAAGCCGACCACGTGCGCGGCGACTTCGCCCGCCGGGTAGTAGCGGCGAAATTCGCGGCGTAGATGCAGGCCCGGCACCCCCATCGCGGCGATCCTGACCGCCTGGTCCGGCGTCACCGGGCGCCGCACGCTGAACTCGCCGCGCGTCTTGCGCGCCAGCGTTTTCCCCAGCGCCTGCGGCGACACGCCGAGCACCCTGGCCAGTTGCGCGCGCTCGTCGCCGGACAGCTTGAGTTCGTCCGGACGCGCCCACAGCGATTCGACCGGCGTGCTGATCGCCAGCAACTGGCCGTTGCGGTCCGACACCTGGCCGCGATGCGCGGGCAGGGTGAGGTTGCGGTTGGCCACCGCATCGCCCTTGCCCTGCAGGTAATCGGTATTGAGGCCCTGCAGGTAGAACGCCCGCCCCGCCACCACCGCCAGTCCGGCAAGCAGCAGACTGCCCACCGTCGCCATGCGCCAGGGGGCAAGATTGAGCTTGAGCAGTTTCCTCGAGTGGTAGTTCATGGCGCGTCTGCCAGCGTTTCGATGCGCACACGGTCATGCGCCGGCTCGACCAGGCCGAGCCGGGTGCGCGCGAGCCTGTCGACCCGCGCCAGATTGGCCCAAGTGCTCTGCTCCAACTGCAGCTGGCCCCATTGCTCGTCCAACACGCGCGCCTCTTTCTTCAGCCGTTCCAGCTCCACAAAATAGGTGCGCGAGCGATGCTGCGCCTGGATGACGGCCAGCGCACACACCACCAACGCCATCGCCATGACGACGTTGAAACGACTCATGCTCCCTCGCCCATGCGTTCCGCCACCCGCAGCACGGCGCTGCGTGCCCGCGGGTTGGCCGCCACTTCGGCGCCGCTCGCGCGCTGCGCGCGGCCCACCAGCCTCAACCGCCCCGGCTTCAGCATGGCGGCCTGAATCGGCAGCCGGCGCGGCGCCTGTTCACCCTGGGCCTCGTCGCGCATGAAGCGCTTGGCGATGCGGTCTTCCAGCGAGTGAAAACTGATGACCGCGAGCCGTCCGCCGGGTTTCAGTTTGTCCACGCATTGCGGCAGCACGGCGCTCAGCTCTTCCAGTTCGCGGTTGATGTAAATCCGTATAGCCTGGAAGCTGCGGGTCGCCGGGTGTTGCCCCGGCTCGCGCTTTTTGATCGTCGCGGCGATGAGGTTCGCCAGTTGCCCGGTGCTGCGGATGGCTGCTTCCTGGCGTGCCGCAACAATCGCGCGCGCAATCGATTTAGCAAACCGCTCTTCCCCGTAGGTGCGGATGACTTCACTGATCTCCCCCTCTTCCGCCGTCGCCAGCCAGTCCGCCGCCGACAGCCCGCTTCCCGGATCCATGCGCATGTCGAGCGGCGCATCGAAGCGGAAGCTGAATCCGCGCGTCGCGTCATCGAGTTGCGGCGAAGACACCCCGATATCCAGCAATATTCCATCCACCTGCGTCACGCCCAATTGGTCGAGCACCGCGCCCAAACGCGAAAACGGGCTTTGCACCAGCGTCAGCCGCGCGTCCTGCAGGGCAGCCCCGGCGCGGATGGCGTCGGGATCGCGGTCCAGCGCGACCAGCCGGCCGGCCGGCCCCAGTTGCGCCAGGATCAGCCGGCTGTGGCCGCCACGCCCGAAGGTGGCGTCGACATAGATGCCGTCGGGCCTGATCGCCAGTGCCGCCACCGCCTCCTGTGCCAGCACCGGCACATGGGCGGTCTCCATCACAACGTAAAGCCTTCCAGTTCGGGGGGCAGCGCATCGTCGCTGAAGGTCAGCGCCTGGGCCACCTGCGCCTCCCAGCGCGCCTCGTTCCACAGCTCCACCTTGCTGCCCTGCCCCACCATCACCACGCTTTTATCGAGTTCGGCGAACTTGCGCAGCATCGGCGGCAGCAGCACGCGGCCGGCGCTGTCCATGTCCATGTCGTGCGCATAGCCGACGAGCAACTGTTTGAGACTACG
>JAHJNP010000009.1 GCA_018820745.1 Gammaproteobacteria bacterium | reverse complement strand
TCCACCACGCGGCCATCCTGGAAGCGGATGCGCCGCCGCGCATAGGCGGCGATGTCGGCTTCGTGAGTGACCAGCACCAGGGTGATGCCCTCTTCGCGGTTGAGCTGGCTGAAGAACCCCATCACCTGACGGCTGGTCTCGCTGTCGAGGTTGCCGGTCGGCTCGTCGGCAAAAATGATGCGCGGCCGCGTGGCCAGCGCGCGCGCAATCGCCACCCGCTGCTGCTGGCCGCCCGACAGCTGCAGCGGCGTGTGGTGCGAGCGATCGCCCAGGCCGACCCGGTCGAGCGTCGACTGCGCCTGCCGCCGCCGCGCCTCGCGCCCCATGCCGGCATACATCAGCGGCAGCGCGACGTTGTCGAGCGCAGTCAGCTTGGGCAGCAGGTTGAAGCCCTGAAAAACGAAGCCGATCTCGCGGTTGCGCAGCGCCGCCAGCTGATCCGACGACAGCCGGCTGACGTCCTTGCCGTCGAAGTGATAGCTGCCGCGGGTGGGGCGGTCGAGGCAGCCGAGCAGGTTCATGAAGGTGCTCTTGCCCGAGCCCGACGCGCCCATGATGGCGACGAACTCGCCCGCGGCAATGCTGAGGCTCACCCCCCGCAGCGCCTGGAACACGCCAGCGCCGGTCGGGTAGTCCTTCTCGATATCCACCACCTCGATCAGCGGCTTGCCGGAATCCACCATTAGAACAGGCGCCCGCGCGGCATGCTGCCGTTGTCTTTTTTCGCCGCCAGGTCGGCCAGGATCACCGCATCGCCCGGCTTCAGTTCGCCGGAAACGATCTCGGTGTAGGCCTTGTCGCTGATGCCGGTCCTGACCGCCACCCGCACCGGTTGGCCGTCAGCACCCAGCACGTGCACCGCCGCGCCGCGCGGCGTGCTGCCGCGTTCTGCGGCCGGGTCGACCGGCGGGCGGAAGCGCAGCGCCGCCGTCGGCACCCGCAGCACGTCAGGCCGCGTTTCGACGTCCACCCGCAGATTGGCGGTCATCCCCGGCATCAGCGCCAGATCGGGGTTGGCGACATCGACCACCACGTTGTAGGTGACCACGTTCTGTTCGGTTCGGGCATTCAGCCGCACCTGCCGCACCGCCCCGCTGTATTGGGCGTCGGGAAACGCATCGACCAGAAATTTCACCGGCTGCCCCACCTTGACCTGTCCGATGTCGGCCTCCGACACCGTGGAATCGATCTGCATCTGGGTCAGGTCCTTGCCGATCTGGAACAGCGTCGGCGTCTGGAAGCTCGCCGCCACCGTCTGGCCGACGTCGACCTGGCGGTTGATCACGGTGCCGTCGACCGGCGAGCGGATCACCGTGAAGCCCAGATTGGTCCGGTCGCGCGTCACCTGCGCGCGCGCCACCCGCACCTGCGCCATGGCCTGCTCGCGCGCCGCCTGCGCCTGGTCGAGTTCCTGGCGCGACACGTACTCCTGCCCGAACAGCGTCTGCATGCGCTCGGCGGTGGCCTCGGCCAGCCTCAGCTGCGCCTGCGCGTTGGCCAGGTTGGCGCTGCTCTGCGCCAGCGCCGCCTGGAACAGCGCCGGGTCGAGCTCGGCCAGCACCTGGCCGGCCTTCACCTGCTGGTTGAAATCCGCCTCGATGCGCCGCACCGTGCCCGACACCTGGGTGCCAACGTTGACCAGGACGACGGGGTTGAGGGTGCCGTTGGCCGACACCTGCGCGCTGATGTCGCCGCGGTCCACCGTCGCGGTCCGGTATTGCGCTTCGGCCGGCTTACCCTGGCTGCTCCACCACCACCCCGCTGCGGCGATCACGATGACCAGCAGCACCCACATTCCTGTTTTTTTCATTGCATGGTTTCCTGTTGCACGCGTTCCATCCAGTCCCAGCTCAGTTCGCCCATGGCCTGCGCCAGCTCGGCCCGCGCCACCCGCAGGCCGAGCCGGGTCTGCAGCTGGCCCTGGCGCGCCTGTGCCAGGTTGGCCTGCGCGGAGAGCACGTCGAGCAGAATGCCGAGCCCGGCCCGGTAGCGGCCGAGCGCCAATTTTTCGGCGGCGGCGGCGCTCTCCACCAGATCGGCGCTGCGGCTGTCCGCCTCGGTCTCGCTCCGCAGGCGGTAAAAGGTGCGCCACACCTCCAGCGCCACCTGGTTGACGACGCGGTCGCGCTCGGCCGCCGCCAGCTCGGCCTGGGTCTGTGCGGCGGCGATCTGATAGCTGCTGCGGTAACCGGTGAACAGCGGGATGGTCAGGCTGACCCCCAGGCTGGAGCTGGTGGCGGCCAGTGCGCCGCCGTCCTGCCGGCGCGCATCGAAAAAGGCCGACAGGCGCGGTTTGCCATCGGCTTCGGCGCTGCGCACGCCGGCCTCGCGCGCGGCCAGCGTGGCTTCGGCCGCGCGCAATTCCGGCCGGCGGGTGCGCGCGGCTTCGATCAGCGCCTCTACTGCGCGATCAAGGTCAAGCGGCTGGCTGAAGGCGGCCTCGTCGTCCTGCAGCGTCCAGGCGGCCTGACTGACATCCCCCATCAGGGCGGCCAGCTCGCCGCGCAGCCGTTCGGCTTCGCCTTCGGCGCGAATGCGTTCGATCTGGCGCTGGGTATGCACGGTTTTTGCCTGTAGGCGGTCCAGCGGGATGGCGGTGCCCACCTCCACCCGTACCGTAGCGGCTTTTAGCGCTTCCAGCGCGGACGCCTCGGTTTCGCGGGCGGCGGCGACAGCGCCCTGTGCCGTCAGCAGGTTGAAATAGGCGGTGACGGTTTGCAGATACAGCAGGCGCACGCTCGCATCGTGGCTGGCGCGCGCAGCGGCCAGCAGCGCCTCTGCGGCATCGCTTCGCGCGGCGCGCCCGCCGAAGTCAAACAGCAGATACTGTGCATCCAGCCCGAATTGCCAGGCGCTGCTATCTTCCGGCAGCGCATCGTCGCCATTGCGCGCCAGACGGCTGCTGATCGAAATATCGGGCAGGTATGCGCTTTGCGCCTGTCCAAGTTCGGCGGCGCGCAGCCGTGCCGTGAGCCAGGCGCTGCGGGTGGCGGGATTGGCGCACAGCGCGCGCTCGACCGCGCGCGCCAGCGTGAGCGTACCGGCAACGGTCGTCGCCTCGCAGGCGGTTGCGGGGCGCAACCCGGCTGCCGGTGACGGCAGCGTGCGCCCTAGCACCCTGAAAGGATCCGCGGCCGAAGCCACGCTGCTGAACAGCATCACCAGCAGCAAAGAAAATCGCATGTTCAAAATTGGATCGGAAAGGCTTCAGGGGTTGAAGTGCGGTATATAGAATCGCAGTGTATCGGTTCGGTTCCCGCTTGCGGGCGCAAAATAGTGCCACGCGCCATGCGTGGCGCCGATTTCTCCTTTGATCGAAGCCCGCCCCATGCCCGAATTACCTGAAGTCGAAACCACCCGCCAGGGCCTGTTGCCGCGCCTGCAGGGCCGCGCGCTCAGGCGCATTGTGGTGCGCAACCCGCGCCTGCGCTGGCCGGTGCCTGACGATCTGGAAGCCCGGCTGGCCGGACTGAGGCTGAATTCACTCGCCCGGCGCGGAAAATATCTGCTGTTCGATTTCGGCCCCGTCACGCAGATCGTGCATCTGGGCATGTCGGGCAGCCTGCGCTTTGCCGGGCCCGACGAGCCGGCCGCCCTGCACGACCATGTCGACTGGCTGTTCGACGACGGCACCACGCTGCGGCTGCGCGACCCGCGCCGCTTCGGCGCGGTGCTGTGGACCGACGACGTGGCACGGCACCCGCTGCTGGCGCACCTCGGGCCGGAGCCGCTGACGCCGGCGTTCGATGCGGCCTGGCTCCACGCGCAGTGCCAGCGCCGCAGCGCCGCGATCAAGCAGGTCATCATGGATGCGCAGGTGGTGGTCGGCGTCGGCAACATCTACGCCTCCGAGTCGCTGTTCCATGCCGGCATCCGCCCCACCACCGCTGCCCGCCGCCTCAGCCGCCCGGCCTGCGCCCGGCTGGCGGCGGCCATCAGGCAGGTGTTGACGGCGGCGATTGCCGCCGGCGGCAGCTCGCTGCGCGATTACGTCGCAAGCAGCGGCGAACTGGGCTACTTCCAGCTGCAGACGCGGGTGTACGACCGCGCCGGCCTGCCCTGCAAAACCTGCGCCACGCCGATCCGGCGCATCGTGCAGGGGCAGCGCGCGAGTTTTTACTGCCCGACCTGCCAACGCTGATGCAGTCCTGCCACCGAATCAAGTTTGTCATTAAGATGCCGTTAAATTACAGCGATTTATCTGATGGATGGCCTCATGAAACCTGCGACCCTGGTTGACGAATTCGAGCATTACAGTGCCTGGCGCGACGCCGTGTACGTGCGTGTCGAGGCCCTGCGCGACTGGCTCAACATGCAGGAACTGGGCGACGCCGAATCCGAGATGCGGCTGAACCAGCTGCTGGGGCGGCTGCAGGAAGACACGCTGAACGTGGCCTTTGTCGCCGAGTTTTCGCGCGGCAAGTCCGAACTGATCAACGCGATTTTCTTCTCGGACTACCGGCAGCGCGTGCTGCCGTCCTCCGCCGGCCGCACCACCATGTGCCCCACCGAGCTGTCTTACACCCCCACCCGGCGCCCCTCGCTGCGCCTGCTGCCGATCGAAACCAAGACCCGCGAAGGCAGCATTGCCGACCTCAAGCACGATGCCGACGCGTGGAGCGAATTCCCGCTCAACCTCGATTCCGCTGACGAGATGAGCGCAATCCTGATGCGGCTGGCCGACACCATGCAGGTCGACGCCGCCACTGCCGAGGCCTACGGCCTGATCAATCCGAATGACGAGGAAACCGCGCGCAGCCTGGAACGTGACGGCTGCATCACGATTCCGCGCTGGCGCCATGCGCTGATCAACTTTCCGCATCCGCTGCTGAAGCAGGGACTGGTCATCCTCGACACCCCGGGGCTGAATGCCATCGGCACCGAGCCGGAACTCACGCTCAACATGCTGCCCAGCGCGCATGCCGTGCTGTTCCTGCTCGCCGCCGACACCGGCGTCACCAAGTCGGACATCGAAATCTGGCGTCAATACATCGCCCCGGTGCAGGGGGCCAGCCGGGCGCGACTGGTGGTGCTGAACAAGATCGACGGCCTGTGGGACGAACTCAAGACACCGGCTGAAATCGATGCCGAAATCGCCAGGCAGGTTGCCGGCAGCGCGGCCTTGCTCGACCTGCCCGCCAGCCAGGTCTACCCAGTGTCGGCGCAGAAAGCGCTCGTCGCCAAGGTGAAGAACGACCCCGCCCTGCTGGCGAGAAGCCGCCTGCCCGAACTGGAAGCCGCGCTGACCCAGGAACTGATTCCCTGCAAGCAGGCGCTGGTCAGCGAATCGGCCCAAGCCAGCGTGGAAGATGTGGTCATCAAGACCACCGAATTGCTGGAAACCCGGCTCGCCACCCTCCAGGATCAGGTCGACGAACTGGAAGGGCTGCGCGGCAAGAATCGCGACGTCATCCAGCACATGATGATCAAAGCCAACGAGGACAAGCAGCAGTTCGAGCGCGGCTTGGAGCAGTTCAATGCGCTGCGCAACGTATTCGCTTCACAGGTCGACACGCTTCGCCAGCGGCTGGGCATGCAGACATTGCGCGGCGAGGTGCGCCGGACCCGGAAGGCGATGGAAAAAAGCCATTTCAGCGTGGGGCTGCGCGAGGCTATGGGACGCTTCTTCCGTGAAATTGACGGCAACTTGAAGGCTTCGTCTGCGATAACACTGGAAATACGCGAGATGATGACGGCGATGTACCAGAAATTCAGCGACGAGCATGGGCTGGCGGCGGTCAACCCGCCGGATCACAGCCTGCGCAAATACCGCAAGGAGATGGCGCGGCTGGAGCGCATTTTCGACGAGCGCTTCAATACGGTATTCAAGATGCTGACCGTGGGCCAGCACCAGCTGACCGCGCGTTTTTTCGAGACGCTGGCCAGCAAGGTGGTGCAGGTGTTCGAACTCGCCAACAGCGAAACCGAATCCTGGCTGAAGGCGCTGATCGCGCCGATGGAAACCCAGGTTCGCGAACACAAGGTCCAGTTGAAGCGCCGCCTGGAAAGCGTCAGCCGCATCCATGCCGCGACCGAAACGCTGGATGACCGTATCGCCGAACTCGAGGCGTCAACCGGGACCGCGGGCGATCAGCTGGATCAGCTGGCGCGCATCAACGCGCGCATCGTCGATGCCCTGTCCGGCGACCTGACGGAGGCGCGACTGGCCAAAATGGCCTGAATTACTTGCCTGCAGTCAGGCGCAGGAATTTTTCCTGCAGTTGTTCTTTGGTTTCCGGGTAGTCCGGATTCAAGGGAATGCAGTCGACCGGGCACACCTCCACGCACTGGGGCGTATCGAAGTGGCCGACGCATTCGGTGCACTTGTTGGGGTCGATGATGTAAATCTCGTCGCCTTGGGAAATGGCTTCGTTGGGGCATTCGGGCAGGCAGACGTCGCAATTGATGCATTCGTCCGTAATCATCAAGGCCATAAGGCTCTCCGGGTTATATCAGCTTCTACTTATTTTCTCACTTAATCGCTGTGCCACCAACGGGTGGACAAATGGCGCCACGTCGCCGCCCAATTGTGCGATCTCGCGGATCATGCTGGCCGAAATGAACATGTATTGATCCGACGGCGTGAGGAACAGGGTTTCGATATCGGGCTTGAGGTTGCGGTTCATTCCCGCCAGCTGGAATTCGTATTCGAAGTCGGACGCCGCGCGCAAGCCCCGCAGCACGGCGATTGCGCCCTGCTCGGCGACAAAGTCGATCAACAGGCCGGAGAAACCTTCCACCCGCACCTTCGGCACGTCGGCCAGCACGTCGCGCGTCATCGCCACCCGCTCCTCCATGCTGAAAAACGGCTGCTTGTTGCGCGATTCGGCCACCGCGACGATGACGTGGTCGAACAGCCGCACCGCGCGCCGCACCAGGTCCTCGTGGCCGCGCGTGATGGGGTCGAACGTGCCGGGATAAACAGCAGTCAGCATCTTTAATTATTCCTTGATCAGCAGAGCAAAATGCGAGCGCCCCGCGCGCCCGCTGCGGTGGATGACAAGCCCCGCCGGCGCGATCACCGGCGCAGCCTGTTCGATGTACGCCTGACCACCTGTCTTGAGATGACGAGCCAGGTCGGCGAGCACCGTCGCGGCCAGCCCGCTGTCGAACGGCGGATCGACAAAAATCAGGTCGAAGGTGTCGCGGCTGTTGTCCAGCCAGGTCAGCGCGTCGGCACGACGGACGTCGACCTGGGTTGCCCCGAGCACGTCACGGTTTTTTTCCAGCGCGCTAATTGCCTTGAGATCGCGCTCGATCATGATGACGCGCTCCGCGCCGCGCGAGGCGGCCTCGAAGCCGAGCGCGCCGCTGCCGGCGAACAGGTCCAGGCAGGACCAGCCCGGCAGATCCTGACCCAGCCAGTTGAACAGCGTCTCGCGCACGCGGTCGGGCGTGGGACGCAGGCCGGCGCTGTCGGGAAAGTCGAGCAGGCGGCGTCGATAGTGCCCGCCGATGATGCGCACGCGGTTGGCCGCGCCGTGCGCCCGCCCGGGTGCCGCGCACTTAGCGAGCATGGCCCGCCCCCACCACCACGGTCACCAGCCTGTCGGGATCGATGCGGCGGGCAAACGCCTGTTTCACCGTTGCCACGTCAACCGCCTCCACCCGGTCGACCCAGGTCTCCAGATAATCCAGCGGCAGGTTGTAGAAGCCGATCAGCGACAGGTAATCGAGGATTTTCCGATTGCTGTCGATGCGCAGCGGGAAGCCGCCGGTGAGGTTGGATTTGGCCTGGGTGAGCTCGGCTTCCGAGGGGCCGTCGGCAATGAACTGCCGCAGCGTTGCCTGCGCCACCTTCAAGGCGTCGTCGGTCTGCTCGAGCTTGGTCTGCAGGCCCAGCTGGAACGGTCCCGCCTCCATCAGCGGCAGGAAATAGCTGTAGGCGCTGTAGGCGTAGCCGCGCTTGTCGCGCACCTCGCGCAGCAGCCGCGAGTCGAAGCCGCCGCCGCCCAGTACGTAGTTGCCGACGAACAACGGAAAGAAATCGGGATCGTTGCGCGCCATCCCCAGCGCCCCCATCAGCACGTGGCTTTGGCTGGATGGATGCGCGATGCGCGTGTCGGAGGCCGCAGCCGGCACAGGCGCCGGCAGCGCCGGCAGCGCCGCCGTCCGCGACAAGCCGTCCGTCAGACGAACCGCGATGGCTTCGGCCTCGGCG
Organism: Gammaproteobacteria bacterium; assembly: GCA_018820745.1. GTDB lineage: Bacteria > Pseudomonadota > Gammaproteobacteria > Burkholderiales > Thiobacillaceae > Thiobacillus. The sequence goes on along the minus strand of JAHJNP010000009.1, from coordinate 747 downwards.
CGCGTGACGTCGCCCATCAGTGAAACCACCACGTTGGGCGCACTGTAATGCGCACGATAAAACGCCTGCAGGTCGCCACGCGTCAGCCGCGCGATGGCAGCCGGCTCCCCCGCTTCATCGTGCGCATAGGGATGGCTGCCATACAGCGCATGGTAAAACGCCTTGCTGGCGACATTGCCGGGATCGGCCTCGTCTTCGCGGATCGACGAGATCTGGCGCTGCTTTTCGCGCTTGACCACTGCCTGTGGAAAGTCGGGGCGCTGCAGCACGCGCGCGAGAATATCGAGCGACTTGTCCTTTTCGGCGGCAGACGACAGGGTGCGCAACATCACCCCGGCGCGGTCGCGGTCGAAGCGTCCCGACAGCACCGCGCCCACATCGGCCAGGCGATGGGCGATGGCGGTGTCGGAGAGGCCGCCCGCGCCCTGGTCGAGCAGGCCGTGGGTCAGCCGGGCGAGGCCAGCCTTGCCGGCGGGATCGCGGGCGCTGCCGGCCGGAAAATCCACCGCGACATCGAGCATCGGCAACTCGTGACTTTCGACAAAGAACACCCGCGCGCCCTGCGGCGTTTGCCAGTGCTGGATGGCGAGCGCAGCCTGCGCCGACAACGGCAGACCCAGCAAGAGGGCAACAAGGAAGAGCTTGATCAACATGGTTTTGATTGTCAGGGATTTAATTTGCATGGTGCACTCCCGGCACGTTGGCGCGGCTGGATTGCGCGTCCAGCGGCTGCGGGTCGAGCTCGGC
>JAHJNP010000080.1 GCA_018820745.1 Gammaproteobacteria bacterium | reverse complement strand
TTTTTCAACCGCCTTCATCAGACCGATGTTGCCTTCCTGGATCAGGTCGAGGAACTGCAGGCCGCGGTTGGTGTATTTCTTGGCGATCGAGATCACCAGGCGCAGGTTGGCCTCGATCATCTCGCGCTTGGCGCGGCGTGCCTTGGCTTCGCCGGTGGACATCTGCTTGTTGACGTCCTTCAGGCTCTTGATCGGCAGGCCGATGCGATCCTGCATCGCGATGAGCGCTTCCTGGTGCGACTTGACTTCGTACTGGACCTTGGCAAGCGTCGAGCAATACGCCTTCTTGGCGGCGATTTCCTTGTCCACCCAGGCCAGGTTGGTTTCGTTGCCGGGAAAGGTCTTGATGAAGTGCGCACGCGGCATGCCCGAGCGGGTGACGCAGAACGCCATGATCTTGCGTTCGTGCGAACGCACTTCTTCCACAGCATTGCGGATCTGTTCGCACAGGCGGTCGACCTGGCGCACCGAGAAGCGGAATGCCATCAGCAGCTCGGTGACTTCGGCCTGGGCCTTCATGTGCTGCGGACTGCCGAGGCCGTATTTGGCGTGGGCGGCTTGCGCCTTTTTGTAGGCCTTGCGGATGAATTCGAACTGCGTCAGCGCGTTGGCTTTGAGTTGCGCCAGGTTGGCAGCGGCTTGCTTGGCACTGGCTTCTTCGTCGTCTTCGTCGTCGTCGTTGTCGGTGTCGTCGCTGTCGTCGGCGTCATCGCCTGACGTGTCTTCCTCGGCGGCGGGCGCTGCGGCTTCCACTTCGACGAAGCCGTCGATCAGCTCGTCGATGCGCATCTCGTCTTTTTCGATCAGTGCCGCCATGTCCAGAACCTGCTGGATCGTGAGCGGGCACGATGAAATCGCCTGCACCATGTGGCGCAGGCCTTCCTCGATGCGTTTGGCGATCTCGATTTCGCCTTCGCGGGTCAGCAGGTCGACCGAGCCCATTTCGCGCATGTACATGCGCACCGGGTCGGTGGTGCGGCCGAATTCGGAGTCGACCGTGGTCAGCGCCTGTTCGGCTTCGGCCACCACGTCTTCGTCGGCGACGGCGGGGGCGGCGCCCTGCATCAGCAGGGTTTCGGCATCAGGCGCCTCGTCGTAGACCTGGATGCCCATGTCGTTGATCATGCCGATCACGCCTTCGATCTGGTCGGCGTCAAGCACCTCGTCGGGCAGGTGGTCGTTGATCTCGGCGTAGGTCAGGAAGCCACGCTCCTTGCCCAGGATGATGAGGTTTTTCAGCTGGGTGCGGCGCGCCTCGGCTTCCACCGGCGTCAGCTCCTTCAGGGGGAGCAGCGCTTCAGCTTTTTTGGCACCACCGCCTGGTTTTCTTCCACGTACAGCCACAGCATTTCTCCGCTCAGGTTCTGGCGCGCGCAAACCACGCGGCAGAAAAAAATCGTTCAAAAACCGGCAATTATACCGTAAAGCCGGGGTTTGTCTTGGCGTTTATGACAAGCTAGGAGCGTGCCAGTTCAGTCAGTTCCTGGCGCTCGCTGGCACTTAAGCTATTTAGCGGCCGTGCGGCCAGCTCCTGCCAGCGGCGGCGCTGCCAATCGTCACGCAGCTGTTTGACCGCACCGTCGAATTCCGCGTTCCAGTCCCAGCTATCGTCTTTGTCGAGCAAGTCCGTCATCAGTTCGTCGACCAGGGGTTCCAGCGCGCTTCCTTTTGCGGTTTCGATGAGCGTCTGCGGCTTGAGCGGACCAATATCGCGCAGCCAGGCCATCAGCTCGCCCATGCGGCTGCTCAGCGGGTCGTTCGCGTCCAGCCAGCAGGGGTCGACTTCGGCAACGCGCTGCGGGTTCATCAGCAGTGTGCGGGCCAGGCTGCGCACGCGCGAGGGTGCCGGACGGCGCTGCGGCCGCGGCGCCGTCCGGCGGGTGGCACCGGGCCGGCCCCCCATGAGGCCGAACTCGTCGGCCTGCAGGTTCGCGAGTTCGGCGATCTGCCGCTGGATCAGGCGGGCCAGCAGCGGCGCGGCGATTTTCTCCAGCAGCGGCTTCGCGTCCTTGATCAGCGCGGCGCGGCCTTCCTGGCTGTCGAGCTTGCGGCCGCGTGACAGTTCGCGCACCAGAAAGGCGGAGAGCGGCAGGGTATCGGTGTCCAGCAGATGCAGAAAGGCGGCCTGGCCGTTGGTGCGGATATAGCTGTCGGGATCTTCGCCCTCGGGCAGGAACAGGAAGCTGACATCCTTGCCGTCCTGCAGGGATTCCAGCGTGTTTTCGAGCGCGCGCCAGGCCGCCTTGCGCCCGGCCTTGTCGCCATCGAAAGCGAAGATCAGATGGTCGGTGTGGCGCAGCAGGGTGCGCGCATGAATCGGCGTGGTGGCGGTGCCCAGCGCCGCCACGGCAAATTCCACCCCATGCTGTGCCAGCGCCACCACGTCCATGTAGCCTTCAACCACGATGGCGCGCGCGGCCGCCTTGATCGCCGCGCGCGCTTCGAACAGGCCGTATAGCTCCGAGCCTTTGTGAAACAGGGGGGTTTCCGGCGAATTGAGGTATTTGGGCTCGCCCTGGTCGAGCACGCGTCCGCCGAAGCCGACGATCTGGCCCTTGATGTTGCGGATCGGAAACATGATGCGGTCTCGAAAGCGGTCGTAGCGCCCGCGGTCGCCGTCGATCACCAGGCCGGATGCGGCCAGGGCGTCCGCTGTGTAATCGGGAAAGACCTGCTTCAACGGTGAGCCGTCCGGCGCGTAGCCGATGCCGTAGCGGGCGGCGATGGCGCCGGTCAGCCCGCGCTGTTTCAGATAGTCGATCGCGCGCGGCGTCTGCTTGAGCTGTTTTTTATAGAACTGGGCGGCCAATTCCAGCGCCTCCCACAGCGCGGGCGGCGGTCTGGGGCGGTCGGGTTCGCCGGATTCGGGCACCGGCAGGCCGACGTCCTGCGCCAGCGCCGCTACCGCGTCGGGAAACCCCATGTGCTCGTATTCGATCAGGAAGCCGATCGCGGAGCCGTGCGCGCCGCAGCCGAAGCAGTGGTAGAACTGCTTGGTCGGACTGACCGTGAAGGAAGGGGTTTTTTCGCTGTGGAAAGGACAGCAGGCCTGATAGTTCTGTCCGGCTTTTTTCAGTGGCACGCGCCGGTCGATGACGTCGACGATGTCGACGCGGGCGAGCAGGGTGTCGATGAAATCGCGCGGGATCATGGTTGCCGCATGATAAACCCGGGGCGCCGGGCGTGAATCAGCTTGCGAGGCGGGCTTTGATCAGCGCGGATACCTGGCCCATGTCGGCGCGGCCGGCAAGACGAGGTTTCAGCAGGCCCATGACCTTGCCCATGTCCTTTGCGCTTGCGGCGCCGGATTCGGCAATCGCTGCCGCGACCGCGGCTTCGACTTCGGCAACGGAAAGCTGCTCGGGCAGATAGGCCTGCAAGACGATCAGTTCGGCCTGCTCCGTTGCCACCAGGTCATCCCGGCCGGCAGCCTGAAACTGGCTGATTGAATCCTTGCGCTGCTTGATGAGTTTTTCGACGATGCTGCTGACCGCAGCGTCATCCAGTTCGATTCGCTCGTCGATTTCTTTCTGCTTGATCGCAGCCAGGAGCAGGCGGATCGTGCCGAGGCGCACCGCCTCTTTGGCGCGCATGGCCGCCTTCATGTCGTCAGTGATGCGAGCCTTGAGCGACATGCGTGGGCCTTCTACGCGAGGGTGATTCTGCGTTGACGCAGAATCAATACATCTTGGGGGGGAGTTGCTGGCCGCGCAGACGCTTGCTCTGACGCTTGACCGCAGCGGCGAGCTTGCGCTTGCGTTCGGCGGTGGGCTTTTCGTAGAACGTGCGGGCGCGCAGTTCGGTCAGGAGGCCGACTTTTTCGATGGAACGCTTGAAGCGGCGCAAGGCGACATCGAACGGTTCGTTTTCTTTGACTTTGACGTGGGGCATATTTGAAGATGGCTTCCGGGAAAGCTTCCTGTGAACTGGAAAAACGAGAATAATAGCAAGCCCGCGCGATTTTTTCCAGCGCAATCCTGTTTCCAGCCCAGCTAGCGTCTGAAAAAGGGGAGGGCGATAGGCAGGCGGGCTTCATCGCAATGTTCATTGCAGAGAAGTAAAATAAAAAACCTCAACGAATTCATGGTGGTGCCGGATTTTCCGTCGCTGTCCTGTGCGTTCCCCGTGCCCGTGCCAGCGACTGGCCCGGTTCCAAAAAGGAAGAAGCGCTGTTGCGCGCGGGGTACACCTGCCGCAGTCTGCATGATGAGGGTGGCTCGATCGGTGGCCCCGGTTCTGGCTCGCCGCACTTCATCCCTGCAGGCACGCGTCGGGCAGGCAGCTTACCTAATATAATGGCGTCGGCCCGATATCATCGGGTTGCCTCATCCCCTATTGATGTGAAATCGCCATGCCTGAAACCAACCATGAATTGCAAAACGAAGTCGCCGGACTCATCGTCTCCACCCTGAACCTCGACGTCAGCCCGGATGAAATCCAGCCCGACGCCTCCCTTTACGGCGAGGGGCTGGGGCTCGACTCCATCGACATCCTGGAAGTGGCCCTGGTTGTTTCCAAGCGTTTCGGTTTCCAGTTGCGCGCCGACAACGCGGACAACGTCAGCATCTTCAGTTCCCTCGCCAGTTTGACCCGGCATATCGCGGCCAACCGGGAAAAATGAGTTTGACCCTGTTACGCGCGGTCCGCTGGATCGTCATCGCCGCCGGGTGCATCGCCTATCCCGTGCTGGCGCACTACAGCGCGGCCACTTCGGCGGCCACCACCCAGCCGTCGCTGGGGGTGGCCGTTTCCCTGGCGCCTTCCCTCGCCATCCTGTTGTGGCTGACCTGGCGTTCGCCCATGCGCTGGGCCATGGTGCTCGTGTGCGCGGCGGTGGGCGCGTTGCTGTGGGGGTTCTGGGGCGTGCTGGAACGCAATTTCAGCTGGGTCTATTTCCTGCAGCACGCCGGCACCTATGCCATGCTCGCCGCCGTGTTCGGCGTCACCCTCGGACGCGGGCGGCAAGCGCTGTGCACCCGGTTTGCCGAAATGGTCCACGGCAGCCTGGCGGCGGACGAGATCCGTTATTCGCGCCAGGTCACGCTGGCGTGGACGCTGTTTTTACTGGCGATCAGCCTGGTTTCCGGCATCCTGTTCTTTTTTGCCGACATCGGGGTCTGGTCTGTTTTCGCCAATTTCCTCTCCTTCCCTTTGATTCTGCTGATGTTTGTCGTCGAATACGGGGTGCGCCTGCGCAAGCTGCCGCATCAGAAAAAACACAGCATCATGGATGGCGTGATGGCCTATTGGAAGACGCCCGGGGTGCGCCCGGGCGCGTCCTCCGATCCGCGCTAGGCTGCCTGCTTGCCGTCCCTGTCTGTCCTGCCGCTCATCGCCCATCGCCGCCCCGGCGCCGTGGTGGCCTGGCGCGGCGGCACGCCGGTCAGCGTCAGCCAGTTTCTGGGCGAGGTCGAGCACGTCGCCAGCCAGCTGCCGCCGGGGCGGCATGTGCTCAACCTGTGCGGCGACCGCTACCATTTCACCGTCGCCCTGGCGGCCTGCATCGTCAGCGGCCGCATCAGCCTGCTGCCTTCCACCCATACTCCGGAAATGGTCCGGCAGATGCAGCGCATCGCCCCGGATGTCTTCTGCATTGCCGATCGGGACGCGGGCGTTGAGCTGCCCGCCTTCCGCTATCCAGAGTCGGTGCCGGCCGCCGCGGCCGACCCGGCCATTCCGGCTATCGATTGCGAACAGGTCATCGCGCTTGTCTTCACCTCCGGCTCCACCGGCGTGCCGGTGCCGCATGCCAAGCGCTGGGGCAGCCTGGTGCGCAACGTGCAGGCGGAAGCGGAGCGCCTGGGCATCGGCGCCGCCCATGCCATCCTCGGCACCGTTCCGCCGCAGCACATGTACGGCCTGGAATCCACCGTCCTGATGCCGCTGCAAAGCGGCGCCGCGCTGCATGCCGGGCGTCCTTTCTACCCGGCGGATATCTGCGCCGCCCTGGCGAGCCTGCCGCGCCCGCGCATGCTGGTCACCACCCCCTACCACCTGCGCGCCCTGCTCGCGGAGCAGGCCACGCTGCCGGCGGCCGATCAACTGCTTTCGGCCACCGCACCGCTGTCGCAGGATCTGGCCCGTGAGGCCGAATCCCGGTTCGGCGCGCCGCTCCACGAGATCTACGGCTGCACCGAGACCGGGCAAATCGCCTCGCGGCGCACCGCGGCCGGCCTCGAATGGCACACCCTGCCGGACATCCATCTGCGCCGCGACGGGCAGACGCTGTGGGCCGAGGGCGGCCACATCGACAGCCCGACCGGCCTCACCGATGTCATCGAACTCAGCGGCGACGGCCCGCTGTCCACCACCTTCCTGCTGCATGGCCGCCACGCCGACCTCGTCAACATCGCAGGCAAGCGCACCTCGCTTGCCTGCCTCAACCACCAGCTGAACGCCATCCCGGGGGTGCAGGACGGCGTCTTCGTGCTGCCCCGCGAGGAGAGCGCGGATCGCATTGGCCGCCTCACCGCCCTGGTGGTCGCCCCCGGGCTCACCCCGGCTGAGCTGATCCAGGCCCTGCGCGAGCGCATCGACCCCGTCTTTCTGCCGCGCCCGCTGCTGTTCGTCGATGCCCTGCCGCGCAATGCCACCGGCAAGCTCCCCGGCCAGATCACCGAGGACCTGCTGGCCACCCTGCAGGCCCAGTCTGCGAGCGGAGAGCCGGCATGAGCGAATACGTTATGCCGCTGCCCATCGCCGCCGACCACCCGGCCTTTGCCGGCCACTTCCCCGGCCAGCCCATCCTGCCCGGCGTCGTGCTGCTCGACACGGCGTTGCACGCCCTGGCGGCACAGCAGGGAATGCCTGGGCCAGTGCAGCTCAAGTCGGTGAAATTCCTGAGCCCGGTCCAGCCCGGCGAGACCCTGGCCCTGCACAGCGCCGAGTCACCCGCGGGCGGCTTCCGCTTCGAGATCCGCTGCAGGGATCGTCGTGGCCTCGAACGTGGCGTGGCGAGCGGCAGCGTGGTTTTTTCTCCGGTGCCCGCGGCATGAGCGCCCCGGCACCCGAGATCGCGCGCGAGGCCTCGCAGCAAGCGGAGTGGGTGCGGCGTCCGGAGCGCAGCAATCGCGCCATGCTGCGCCTGATGACCTGGATCTCGCTGCGCCTGGGTCGCGCGCCCGCCCGGTTTGTCCTGGCCGGCATCAGCCTCTACTTCCTGCTCTTTGCGCCGGCCGCCAAGGCCGCCTCGCGTGCCTACCTGCGCCGGGCGCTGGATCGGGAACCCGCATTTGCCGACCTGTTCCGGCATTTCCACAGCTTTGCCTCCACCATCCACGACCGGCTCTTTCTGCTCAATGCGCGCTTCGATCTGTTTCAGGTGGAGGTGCGCGGCGAGGACGTCATCCGGGACGTGCTGGCCGCCGGGCGCGGTGCCATCCTGATGGGCGCGCACATGGGCAGCTTCGAGGTGGTGCGCGCCCTCGGCCGCCGGCAGCCCGGCCTCAGGGTGGCCATGGTCATGTACGAGGAAAACGCCCGCAAGCTCAATGCCGCGCTGGCCGCGATCAACCCGGCGGCGGTGCAGGACATCATTCCGCTGGGGCAGATCGACTCGATGCTGCGGGTGCAGGCCTGCCTGGACGAGGGCATGGCCCTCGGCGTGCTGGGCGACCGCACCCTCGGCGGCGATCCGACCCTGCGCGTCCCCTTCCTGGGCGCGGACGCCGAGTTTCCGCTCGGCCCCATGCGCCTGGCCGCGATGCTGAAGCGCCCGGTGCTGTTCATGAGCGGGCTCTACCTGGGCGGCAACCGCTACGCCATCCACTTCGAGCGGCTGGCCGATTTCAGCGCGCTCGAACGGAGCGGCCGCGATGCCGCCATCCAGTCCGCCGTGACGGCCTATGCCGCCTGCCTGGAACGCCATTGCCGCGCCGCGCCCTGCAACTGGTTCAACTTCTTCGATTTCTGGCGCCGCAAGGATGCCGCCAAACCATGACCCGACTCACGCGACCCCGCTTTCGACTGTGCGCCCTGGTCTGGCTGGCGCTGCTGGTCAGCCCCATCGTTCAGGCCGCTCCGCTGAGCATTGCCCAGCTCATGGCCGGCCTGGCGAAGCACCCGCAAGGCGCGGCCACCTTCACCGAGACAAAAACCATTTCCATCCTCGATCAGCCGATCGAATCTTCCGGCGAACTGCTGTTCATCGCGCCGGCCCGCCTGGAAAAGCGCACCCTGAAACCGAAGCCCGAGACCATGGTGCTCGACGGCGACACCCTCACCCTCGAGCGTGGTCGCCGCAAACACGTGCTGCAGATGAAGGACTACCCGGAGGTGGCCGGCATGATCGAGAGCATTCGAGCCACTCTGGCCGGCGACCGCAAGGCCCTGGAACGGGTCTACCACCTGGCCCTGGACGGCGGCCATGAACGCTGGACACTCACGCTCACCCCGCTCGACCCCAGGGTCGGCGCCGTCATCGCCCGCATCCGGATGGAGGGGGTCGGGAACGTGGTGCGCAGCGTCGAGATCATCCAGGCCGATGGCGACCGTTCGCTGATGACCATCGAACAGCCGGCGCCACAGCGATGATCCACATGCGCCGCCGCGGCACTGCAGCAATCGTGCTGTGGCTGATTTTTTTGCTGGCCTGTGTCGGCATCATCAGCCGCACCCACTTCACCACCGACTTGTCGGCATTTATGCCGCGCACGCCCACGCCCGAGCAGCAGCTGCTCATGGATCAGGTCAGCGACGGCCTCGCCTCGCGCCTGATTCTGGTGGGCATCGAAGGCGCCGACGCGCCCACCCGCGCCAGTCTTTCCAGGCAAGTCGCCGAGCGTCTGCGCGCCGACCGCACGTTTGTCAGCGTCAATAACGGCGAGCCCGTCAACGCCGAGCGCGACCGTGCTTTCCTGTTCGACAACCGCTACCTGTTGAGCCCGGCGGTGACGCCTGAGCGCTTCAGCGCGGATGGCCTGAATTCCGCCTTGGGCGACAGTATCGACCTGCTGGCCTCGCCTGCCGGATTGCTGGTCAAATCCCTGCTGCCGCGCGACCCCACCGGAGAAATGCTGCAATTGCTCGAGCAGCTCAACAGCGGCACCCAGCCGCAGTTGGTGGAGGGGGCATGGGCGTCACGCGATGGCGCGCGCGCCTTGATGCTGATGCAAACGCGTGCCGCGGGAAGCGACACCGATGCCCAGCAACACGCCATGGCCGCCATTCGGCAGGCGTTCGACCAGGCGCTGGACCAAGCCCCCGGCGCGACCCCATCCGCCCAGCTGGTGATGACCGGCCCCGGCGTGTTTTCGGTGACGTCGCGCGACACCATCAAGCGCCAGGTCACCCGCCTGTCCATCATCAGCCTTGCCCTCATCGCAACGCTCTTGTTACTCGTTTATCGTTCCTTCAGCGCCCTGGCATTGGGGCTGTTGCCCGTGATCAGCGGTGCGCTGGCCGGCATTGCGGCGGTCAGCCTGGGCTTTGGCGCGGTGCACGGCATCACCCTGGGATTCGGCACCGCCCTGATCGGCGAAGCCGTGGATTATTCGATCTACCTGTTCGTGCAATCGGAACAGAACAGCGCCGATCATCAAAACTGGATCAAGCGCCTCTGGCCCACCATTCGCCTCGGTGTGCTGACGTCGATAGCCGGTTTTGCCTCGCTGCTGCTGTCCGGCTTTCCCGGTCTGGCACAACTCGGCTTGTATGCCATTGCCGGGTTGATCACGGCCGCAACGGTGACGCGCTTTGTCCTGCCCTCGCTGCTGCCCGTCAGCTTCCGTATCCACGATTTATCGGCGATCGGGCTCACCCTGTCCCGCGTGGTGCAACGCGCTGCCGCACTGCGCTGGCCTGCGGCGATCGTGTTGCTGGCGGCCTGCGCCATCGTGGTCGATAACCGCGCCAGTTTGTGGAATGACAAAATCGCGTCACTCAGTCCGGTGTCGCAAGCGGATGTGGAACTCGATACCCGTTTGCGCGCCGACATGGGTGCGCCGGATGTGCGTTACCTGGTCGTCGTCTCGGGTGCGAATCAGGAATCCGTCTTGCGCGCCGCCGAACGGGTTTCCACGCTGCTGCAGACACAAGTCGAGCAAGGCCAGCTTGCCGGATTCGAAAGCCCGAGCCGTTATCTTCCCAGCGTGGCCACGCAACGCGAACGCCAGGCCAGCCTGCCCCCTCGCCCGGTGCTGGAAACACGCTTGGCGCAAGCGGTCCAGGGCCTGCCGGTACGCGAACAGCTGTTCACGCCGTTTCTGGCCGACACCGCCGCCGCGCGCAGCCAGCGTTTGCTGCAGGCAAGCGACCTGCAGCAGACCTCGATGGCGATGGCGGTCGATGCCCTGCTCATCCAGCAACACGGGCAATGGCGGGCCTTGTTGCCGCTGACCGCGCCCGAGGGGGGCAGCATCAACGCCGAGCCTATCCGCGCTGCCTTGAGCGCAATGCCCGATGTGTTGTTCGTGGACATGAAGGCCGAGTCGGATCGCCTGTATTCCGGCTACCTGCGTGAAGCCATTGCGCTGTCGCTCGGAGGGCTGGTTGCCATCATCGTGTTGCTGCTCGCGGTTTTTCGCTCGCCCATGCGCGTGCTGCGCATCATCGCGCCGCTGGCAGCAGCGGTCATGACCGTCACCGCGGGATTGAGCCTGTTTGGCCAGCAAATGATCATTCTGCATCTGGTGGGCTTGTTGCTGGTGGCCGCCGTGGGCTCGAATTACGCCCTGTTTTTTGATCGTCCCGATCCGCGCACGCCGATCCTGCCGCGCACGCTGGCCTCGATGCTGTTTGCCAGCCTCACCACCGTCGCAGGGTTTGGCCTGCTCGCGTTTTCCGACGTCTCCCTCCTGCAGGCGCTGGGCGTGACCGTCGCACCGGGCGTCATCCTGGCCTTGTTCTATTCGGCGATTTTTGCCCGGCAAGCCGATGCCTGCCAATCCAATGCTTAACTCAGCCTGGCATCCCACCCTGTTGATCCGCGCATCCGTCGCGCTGCATGGCCTGGCGTTGGTGGCCGTGATCGCCGAACCCGTGCAATGGCGCTGGGCGCTGGGCGCCGTGGTCATCAACCACCTGTTGCTGACTGCGGTCGGGATGTGGCCGCGCAGCAACTGGCTGGGGCCGAACTGGTCTCGGCTGCCCGCCGCCGCTGCCGCCAGACATGAAATCGCCCTCACCATCGACGACGGCCCCGACCCCCTCGTCACCCCGCAGGTGCTGGATATTCTGGATCGCCATGCCGCACAAGCCACCTTCTTCTGTGTCGGCGAAAAAGCGGCACGCTATCCGGATGTATGCCGGGAAATCGTCCGCCGTGGCCATGCCGTGGAAAACCACAGCCAGCACCACCGCCATTTTTTTGCCCTGCTGGGCCCGCGCGGCTTCATGCGCGAACTGCAGGCCGCACAAAGCACCCTCGGCCTGATTACCGGTCAGCGCCCGCTGTTCTTTCGTGCCCCTGCCGGCTTGCGCAATCCTTTTCTCGATCCCGTGCTGGCGCGGCTCGGCTTGACGCTCGCCAGCTGGTCGGCGCGGGGTTTCGACACCCGGATCGGTGACGCCGAGCGTGTCAAGCATGCACTGCTGCGTGAGCTGCGGGCGGGCGCTATCTTGCTGTTGCACGACGGCAATGCAGCACGGACGCCCCACGGCATGCCGGTTATTCTCGACGTGCTGCCTGCCGTGCTGGAATCGGCCGCCACCGCCGGACTGCGTTTTGTCCGCTTGCGGGACGCCCTGTCATGAACCGTACACAACACACGCGTCGGCACTGCCGCAGCCCGGAGAACAGGCCATGAAGAGCAGTCAGCAAACGCCGTGGTACCGGCAGATTGCAGCGGTCATCACCCGGCATGTGTTTCTGAAAGGGATCGGGACGCCGCTTTTTATCGGCCTGTTTTTCGCTGCGTATTTCTACGTGCTCAAAGTCCCGGTCTACCCGGCCACGGTGATGCCGATTACCTGGCTGGATCAGATGATCAGTTTTCAGCCGTGGGCGATGCCGCTGTATGTCTCACTGTGGGTGTACGTGTCCCTGCCCCCGGCATTGATTGCGACGCGAAGCGAACTCTATCGCTACGGCCTGGCGATGGGCGGAACCTGCCTGGCGGGGCTGATTGTTTTTTACTTCTGGCCCACCGCGGTCCCCGCAGCCGATATCGACTGGGCCCGGCATCCCGGCGTGGAGTTCCTTAAAAACGTCGATGCCGCAGGCAATGCCTTCCCTTCGCTGCATGTCGCCACGGCCCTGTTTTCGGGTGTCTGGCTGGATCATCTGCTGCGTCGATTCGGCGCGCCGCGGTGGAGTCGGCTGGCCAACTGGCTGTGGTGCATCGGCATCATTTATTCCACCCTCGCCACCCGCCAGCATGTGGCGGTCGATGTGTGGGCCGGCCTGATGCTGGGGGCGGTGGCGGCCTGGCTGTCATTGCGCAGCCATTACGCTGCGCCAGCACCCGGCCGGATCTGAAGGAAATCGGCTGTGGAATTGACTGAAAACTCACTGTATCTGGATTGGTTGACGTGTTGAATTCGCTCTGGCTTTCCCATTTCACCGCTGCAAGCTGTCTGGGCCACGGCCTGGCGCCGACGCTGGCCGCCCTGCGTGCGCAAAAGAGCGGGCTCGCACCCTGCGCCTTCGAGACGGTGACCGACCTGGCGACGTACGTTGGCGAGGTGGCCGGCGTGGACCAGGCGCCTTTGCCGGCCAGCCTCGCCGAATACGAATGCCGCAACAACCGTCTCGCCTACCTGGGGCTGCGTCAGGATGGCTTCAATGCCGCGGTCGGCGCCGCCGCCGCCCGTTACGGCCGGCGGCGGATCGGCGTGCTGCTCGGCACCAGCACCTCCGGCATCCTGCAGACCGAGCAGGCCTACCGCCGCCGCGACCCGGCTACCGGCGCGCTGCCGGACGACTTCATCTATCGCACCACGCACAACACCTATTCGGTGGCCGACTTCGTGCGCACCGCCTTCAACCTGGAAGGGCCGGCCGTGGTGGTCTCCACCGCCTGCTCGTCGAGCGCCAAGGTGTTCGCCTCGGCGGCGCGGATGATCGCCGCCGGCGTGATCGACGCGGCCATCGTCGGCGGCGTCGACTCCTTGTGCCTCACCACGCTCTACGGCTTCAACTCGCTGGAACTGCTCTCGTCCGAACCCTGCCGACCCTACGATGCGGAGCGCAACGGCCTCTCCATCGGCGAGGCCGCGGCCTTCATCCTGCTTGAGCGCCCGGCCGCCAGCCTCGATGCCGATGCCGTGCTGCTCTTGGGCGCGGGCGAATCGAGCGACGCCCACCACATGTCCTCGCCCCACCCGGAAGGCCTGGGCGCGCGCATGGCGATGGAAGCCGCACTCAAGACTGCGGGCCTGCAGCCTGCCGACATCGACTACATCAACCTGCACGGCACCGCGACGCCGAGCAACGATGCCGCCGAGGGCAATGCCGTGGCCGCGCTGTTCGGCAACCAGGTGCCGTGCAGTTCGACCAAGGGCGCGACCGGCCACACCCTTGGCGCGGCCGGCGGCCTGGAGGCGATCATCAGCGCGCTGGCGCTGCAGCGGGGCTTCCTGCCGGGCGGGGTCAACACGCACCGCGTTGACCCCGACATTCCCGTCCAGTACCTCACCGCGAACCAGCAGCGTGCGCCGCGCCGAGTGCTCAGCAACTCCTTCGGTTTTGGCGGCACCAACTGCAGCCTGATCCTGGGGCGCGCGCAATGAAGCTCACCGCTTACCTCGACGGCATCGGCCTGATCGGTCCGGGACTCGACAACTGGCCCGCGGCGCGGCCCATCCTGGCGGGCACCGCCCCCTACGAAGCGCGCCCTCTTACGGTGGCCGCGCCGCAGTCGCTGCCCCCTGCCGAACGCCGCCGCACCGGCGTCGCGATCAAGGTTGCGCTCGCCGTGGCGCAGGAGGCCGTCGCGGTAGGGCAGCTCGACGCCCGGCAACTGGCCGCGGTGTTTTCCTCCTCCGGTGCCGACAACGACAACTGCGACGCCATCTGCAAGGTGCTGGCTTCCGACGACCGTCATATCTCGCCGACCCGCTTCCACAACTCGGTGCACAACGCCCCGGCCGGTTACTGGGGCATCGCTTCCGGCGCCATGACCCCGGCCACGGTGTTGTGCGCCCATGACGGCAGCTTCGGCGCCGGCCTGCTGGAGGCGCTGACCCAGGTCGCGGTCGAAGGCTGGGGCACGCTGCTGGTCACCTACGACATGCCCTATCCCGAACCGCTGCACGCCAAGCGCCCGCTCTCTGCCGCATTCGGCATCGCGCTGGCGCTGATGCCTGAACGCAGCGCGCAATCGCTGGCGCGGATCGAGCTCAGCCTGAGTGACGCCGCGCCCGATGCGCTGGCCGAGCCCGAGCTCGAAGCGCTGCGTCGCGCCATTCCCTGCGCGCGTGGCCTGCCCCTGCTGCAGGCCATTGCGCGCGGGGAGGGCGGTCGGGTCGTTCTGGATTACCTGGCGCCGCTCAGTCTGGCCATGGAGATCGAAGCATGCCGCTAGACCGCGCCTGGCTGCTCGCCCACCTGCCGCACCAGGGCAGCATGTGCCTGCTCGATGCCGTCACCGACTGGGATGTCCTGCGCATCCGCTGCACAGCGACGAGCCACCGCGGCGCCGACAACCCGCTACGCGCGCATGATCGCCTCGGCGCGGCCTGCGGCATCGAGTACGCGGCGCAGGCCATGGCCGCCCACGGCGCGCTGCTGGCGGGGGCCGACGACGCACCGCGCGCCGGCTACCTGGCGAGCGTGCGCAGCGTCAAGTTGCATGTCGCGCGGCTCGACGACATCGCCGACGACCTCGACGTCGAGGCGGAGCGCCTGTCCGGCGACGGCAACACCATTCTTTACGGCTTTCGCGTCAGCGCCGCCGGTCGCGAACTGCTCAGCGGCCGGGCTGCGGTGATATTGGATGCAGCCTTGCTGGACGCCGGCAAACAGGGAGATCAAACATGAAACGCGCGCTCGTCACCGGCGGCAGCGGCGGCATCGGTTCGGCAATCTGCCGCCGCCTCGCCGCCGACGGCTGTTACGTCTACATCCACGCCAATCGCAACCTGGTGAAAGCGCAGGCGCTGGCCGATGAAATCAAAACGGGCGGCGGCCAGGCCGAAGCCATCGCCTTCGACGTCACCGACGCCGAGGCCAGCCGTGCGGCACTGGAGGCGCTGGTCGCCGACGCCCCGATCCAGGTGCTGGTGAACAACGCCGGCATCCACGACGACGCCGTCTTCCCCGGCATGAGCGCGGCGCAGTGGCACCGCGTGCTGGACGTGTCGCTTTCCGGCTTCTTCAACGTCACCCAGCCGCTGACGCTGCCGATGCTGCGCAGCCGCTGGGGGCGCATCGTCAACATCACTTCCATCGCCGGCCTCACCGGCAACCGCGGCCAGGTCAATTATTCGGCCGCCAAGGGCGCGCTGCACGCCGCCACCAAGTCGCTGTCCTTGGAACTCGCCAGCCGCGGGGTGACGGTCAACGCCGTGGCGCCGGGCATCATTCAGACCGAGATGATCGACGGCGTGTTCGACGCCCAGGCGATCGCGGGCATGGTGCCGATGAAGCGCGCCGGCCGCCCGCAAGAGGTGGCGGACCTGGTCGGCTTCCTCGCCTCGGAGCAGGCGAGCTACATCAGCGGCCAGATCATCTCGGTGAACGGCGGCATGATTTGATCCCGCCCGTGCACGCCCTCGTGGTCCACCAGACCGAGGCGCTGCTGTTCTTCACCCTGCTGCAGTTGACGCTGATCGTTTTGGCCGCACGCCTCGGCGGGGAACTGGCGCAGCGCGTCGGCCAGTCGCCCGCGGTGGGCGAAATCATCGTCGGCATCCTGTTGGGTCCGTCGCTGTTCGGCTTGCTCGCCCCCGACCTGTTCCAGTATGTATTTCATTCGACGCCGGCAGCACCGATGCAGATGCTGTCGCAGATCGGTCTGGTGCTGCTGATGTTCCAGATTGGCCTGGAGTTCGATTTCGCCCACCTGACCGCGCGCAGCAACCGCCGCGCCGTCGCCCTCATCGCCGGCGCCAGCATGGCCGCGCCCTTCGCGCTCGGCTTCGGTTTCGGCTGGCTCAGCGCGCCGCTGCTGTCGCCCGGAATCAATCCGCTCGCCACGTCGTTGTTCATCGCCACCGCCTTCTCCATCACGGCGCTACCCATCCTCGGCCGCATCATGATCGAGTTCAAGATCACCCGCCTGCCGATCGGCGTCATCGCGATCAGCGCCGCCGCCATCAACGACGTCATCGGCTGGCTGCTGCTCGCGCTCATCACCGCGCTCGCCCTGGCCGAATTCAGCGCCGCCGCCTTCGCCCTCAAGGTGGCGCTGGTCGGGGTATTTTTCGCCACCTGGTGGTTCGTCGTGCGGCCGCTGATGAAGCGCGTGATCCGTGCCAGCCAGGCGAAGCCGGTGCCGGTGGGCGAGAAGGCCGGACGCGGCAAGCTCACCCACAACCTGCTCGGCATCCTGCTCGCTGCCATCTTCGTCTCGGCGATGACCACCTACCAGATCGGCATCTTCGCCATCTTCGGCGGCTTCATGATGGGCGTGATCCTGCACGACGAGCACGAACTCATCGAAGCATGGAAGGAACGCATCGGCCACTTCGTCATGGTCTTCTTCCTGCCAATTTTCTTCACCTACACGGGGCTGCGCACCCACGTCGGCGGCCTGGATTCGGTTGAGGCGTGGGGCTGGTGCGCGCTGCTGATTGCCCTGGCCACGCTGGGCAAGTTCGGTGGCAGCTATATTGCCGCGCGCTGGGCCGGCATGTCGCACCACGAGGGCAAGGTGATCGGCATCATGATGAACACCCGTGCGTTGATGGAACTCATCGTCATCAACGTCGGTTTTGATCTTGGCGTCATCTCGCAGCAGGTGTTCACGATGCTGGTGCTGATGGCGATTTTCAGCACGGTGATTACGACGCCGGGGTTGCGGAGGTGGTTGCCGAAGATGGGGGTGGTTGTTGCGGGGCGGCATTGAGGCGCATCCGCTTGCTTCGTCCGTCATTGCTTCGCGGAGTTTATGCCCTCTGGGTACTCGCAATGACCAAGAAACTGAAGGGGTCAGCTTCGCAGCGTTTTTATTGCGAAGCTGACCCCTTTAGTTCTGGTCCAGGCGCGGTAGGTCATCGCACGTACGGCTGATTGCGACAGTGACCCCCTTTGAGAGTCGTCAGCCGATACGTATGCTGTCCATCGATCCCAACACGCCGAAAACCTGCAGCAGCCAGATCACGACAACAATGACGACGACGATATTCAGGATGTTTTTGATCTTGCGATCCATGGGGATGTAGGTATTGACGAGCCAAAGCAGCACGCCAACCACGATCAAAACGATGACCAAGTTAATCAGAGGCATACGGATTCTCCTGCGAGAGCATTAAATTGCTGGGAGCACCGACCAACTAGTTTAGGTGCGGCTTGGTACTACCCTTGATTTATAGCCGATCGTAAGCGGCATCTTCGTCGCTGTCCCTGCTGCCGCGAAACTTGTCTCGCTCGCGGACGGCGGCAGGCGACTCAGCCCGGCTTGACCGCCTGATACTCCCCCAGAATCGACAGTGCCCGGCTTTCAATATGCCGGTTAACCCCGGTAAAGCCGGCAGCCTCCAGCGTGTCGATCACCCCGCTCGGCGGCACGCAGGCCTCGATGGTGTCCCAGTAGTAGCGCCACAGCTTGGCCGACTCGGCGCTGCTGCCGATCATTCGGGCCAGCACCGGCACCACGCCGCGCATGTAGGCCTTGAGCAGGGCCTGGCTCCAGGCGCGTTCGGGCTTGGTGATCTCGAGCAGGCACAGGCGGCCGCCGGGCTTGAGGACGCGATGGAATTCGCTGAAGGCGGCCGACAGGTCGCCGATGTGGCGCAGCGCGTAGCCCATGCTGAGGAAGTCGAAGCTGGCATCGGGAAAGGGGATCGCTTCCGCGCGCCCCTCGATGAGCTGGACACCCGGCAGGTTCGCGCAGGCCATCATGCCGGCGCTGGGGTCGACGCCCACCACCAGGGCGGGATCGCCCACCAGCTTGACAGCTTCGCGCGCGACCAGGCCGGTGCCGACGCCGATGTCGACGACGCGCATGCCGGGTTTGAGTCCCGCCCGCTGCAGCGCCTGGTTGCGGTACCAGGGGCCGCTGCCCAGCGCGAGCAGGCGGTCGATGCGGTCGTAGTCGGAGGCGGTGCTGTCGAACAGCTTGCCGACGTAACCGCGCCGCTCCTGTTCGCTGGCGTAGTAGCCGGTGAGGGGCGGATGCGGGGCGTGCACCGTTGGCGCGGACGAATCGGGGGTGTTTTTCATGGTGTGTTTGACCGGTGAGTGTTCAGGCGCCGCACAAGCAGAAGCGGCAAGCGCAGCAGGAAACCCAGCATCAGCCGGAGGTGCATCCAGGTGAGCAGGGTGTTGTCGCGCAGGTAGTTGAAGTGGGAAACGCCACCTTCGTCGGCGCGCAGGTATTTCACCGGCGCGGGCAGATTGACCGGGCGCACGCCGCGCCAGCACAGGCGCACCACGGCCTCGGGGTCGAAGTCGAAACGGCGCATCCAGCGCTGGCCGCGCATCACCCGGCGCAGGGGCTCGATGGGGTAGACGCGAAAGCCGTAGAGCGAATCGCCGATGCCCGCCCACAGGGTTTCCAGGTTGGCCCAGCCGTTGGAAATCTTGCGCCCCTGCACCCGCAGCGCGGGGGCATCGGCATCGAACACCGGCTTGCCGAGGACCATCGCCCCGGGTGCCTGTTGCGAGGCGGCCATGAAGGCCGGGATGAGGTCGGCCGGGTGCTGGCCGTCGGAGTCCATCGTCAGCGCGTGGGTAAACCCCTGCTGCGCGGCGAGGTCCAGGCCGTGCAGCACCGCCGCACCCTTGCCGCCGTTTGCGGGCAGCACCAGCACCTTCAGCAGCGGGTCGTTCGCCGCCATCTCCTTGAGGCCTGCGACGGTGCCGTCGGTGCTGCCGTCCACCACCACCCACACCGGCGCCCACTGGGCGCGGGCGGCGTTCACTGTTTCGTAGACCTGGGGCCCCGGGTTATAGCTGGGGATCAGCACCAGGTGACTGGCGGAAACCTTCGGGTCAGGCGACATCAGAGCCGGACCGCACGGGATTCGGTGGCCTGCGGGGCGTCGGGCGGCAGGAAGTGCGGGGCATCGCGCAATTCATCGATGAAGTAGCGCTCCAGGTCCTCGGTAAAGGTGCCGGCCTTTTCCGGCGGATCGAAGCGGCGGCCGAGGCGGATGCGATAGGTGATCGGCATCGGCGGGCGGCGGAACAGCGGCCAGCCCTTGCCGAGGTAGGCGGAATCCGTCTCGATGAACACGGTCTGGATCGGCACCCGCGCGCGGCTCGCGATGAGCGCGGCGGTGCCCTTGCAGACGTTGACCGGCCAGCGGGTGGTGCGGGTGCCTTCGGGGAAGACCAGCAGGTGGCTGCCGTTTTTCAGTTCGACGACGGCCTGCCTGATCATGCTCAGTTGTGCGTCATTGCGGATGTAACCGGCCAGGCGGGCGCCGGCACCGAGGAAAACGTTGTCGACGATATCGGCTTTCATGATGCAGGCCATGTTGGGCAGCCGCGAGAGGACCATGACGGCATCGAGCAGACAGGGGTGGTTGGGGGCGACGATCAACGGGTCTTCGTCACGCAGCGAATCGAGCGCGGACAGATCGAAGCGGCAGGCGCCGACGAGGGACAGCGCGCCGAGATAAATGCGAAAACCGGTGGTGATGGCCCAGCGTCCGAGCGGGTTGGCCCAGCGCCTGGGCAGGAGGTAATAGAGCGGCACCGACAGCGTCGACCAGGTCAGCGAAATCGCGCCGAGCAGCACCAGGCCGAACCACAGCGCGAAATATTCGTAGAGCCGATGCAGCCAGCGCCTGGGCAGGCTGGGCAGCGAAGCCAGGTGCGTGTTCACTCGACCGCCTCGACGCGGATGGACGATTCGCCAAGGATCCAGGCGATGCCGACGCCGGCGGCAAAGTAATCGTCGCTTTTGACCAGCGGGCTGTCGGCGAAGACGGCACCTTCAAGACTGTCCCAGCGCACAAACGCGCCCAGCCAGTACTTCGGGTAGCGCTTCGACATCGTCATCATGAACTGGCTGCCGGCGTAGCCGCCCTTGGCGTCGAAGGCCGGACGGCCGGCGGTGGCGTATTGCGGCGCCACCGTATAGAAATAGTCGTGGTTGCGTTCCGATCCGTACATGGGGCCGGCGAGCAGTCCCATGTTCCAGCCGGCAAGTCCCGCGACATCGGTGATGTCGAGATTGAGGCGTGGCGAAAACACCCAGCCGATGTCGTCCATCCCCCCTGTCACGGTGACGGCGGTGCGGACCGGCAGGCGCAGATCCAGCCGGGTGCGCCGGTCGGGGGTGCGCCACAGGTTGAGGTCGAGCGAGGGGCCGAGCTCGACCGTCGGCTGAAGATCGGGCATGCCCTGGCGCGCCCGGTTGTCGTCGCTGTTCACCGGCAGCGAGGCGCCGAGACTGAGATTGAGTTCGATGCGGTCGGTGCCGAAGAAGGTGCCGCGAATGCCGTGCCGGTCCGCCTTGAGAAACTCGCCGCGGTAGATGAGGTAAGGAAACGGAATGCCGTAGACGCTGGCCTGGTCCGAACCGCGATAATCCGGCAAGAACAGGGCGCTGATGCCTGCGCCCAGCTCCCACAGGGGTTTTTCAGCGGCGAAGGCGTGGCCGGCAGAGCAGGCGAACAGCAGCGCGGCGAGGCTCAGGTGGCGGTAGTCAGACATGGCATCCTCCCTGTTGAACGATCCGCCTGGCCGGGGCCGATGGCATGGCCGCCCGAGGCCTCGATTTCGACCAGCAGGTCGGCGCGGCACACGTCGGCCTGCAGGAACACGGCCGACACCGGGGCGCCGATGAATTGCGCCATTTCGCGGCGGACCGTGGCCAGATTTTCGGCATGACGGACATAGACCGTGTAGGCCAGCTGGTCGAGGCGGAAGCCGGCGTCCGGCGCCTGGCGATTGGCCTCGGCGACGATGGCCGCGATGTTGTGCAGGCATTCCCGCGTCTGCGCCGCGACGTCGCCGTGGTGCAGAGTTTGATGGCCGACGATGCTGGCGGTTCCGGAGATGAA
>JAHJNP010000079.1 GCA_018820745.1 Gammaproteobacteria bacterium | reverse complement strand
CGTCATCAAGTACGGCGGCAATGCCATGACCGAACGCCATCTGATGGAAGCGTTCGCCAAGGACGTGGTGCTCCTGAAGCTGGTGGGGATGAACCCGGTGGTGGTGCACGGCGGCGGCCCGCAAATCGCCAATCTGCTGAAGAAAATCGGCAAGCAGTCCGACTTCATCCAGGGCATGCGGGTGACCGACGAGGAAACGCTCGACGTGGTCGAGATGGTGCTCGGCGGCCTGGTCAACCAGGACATCGTGACGCTGATCAACAAGCACGGCGGCAAGGCGGTGGGGCTGACCGGCAAGGACGGCAACTTCATCCACGCCAAGAAGATGCTGGTGGCGAGCCAGGAAGAGCTCGGCAAGTTTCTCGACATCGGCCAGGTCGGCGAGATCACCAGCATCGACCCGAAAATCATCGAGCTGCTCGACTCGGGCGACTTCATCCCGGTGGTCGCGCCGCTCGGCACCGACGCCGAAGGCAACGCCTACAACATCAACGCCGATGTCGCCGCCGGCAAGCTGGCGGGCGTGCTGAAGGCGGAGAAGGTCATTTTCCTCACCAACACACCCGGCGTGCTGGACAAGGCGGGCGAGCTGCTCACCGGCCTGACGCCGCGGCAGGTCGACGAGCGCATCGCCGACGGCACCATCTCCGGCGGCATGATCCCCAAGGTCGGCTACGCGGTCGACGCGGTGAACAGCGGCGTCAAGACCGCGCACATCATCGACGGCCGGGTCGAACACGCCCTGCTGCTGGAAATCCTGACCCCGGAAGGCGTCGGCACCCTGATCAGGCGCGCCTGAGCTTCAGGCTTCCCCCTATTCAGGTTACGCTGCGCACTGACAAGGCAGCCGGGAACCGGCACGGGCAGGCCCCTATGCTAAAAATCGATCATGCTGAATAGCAGGGCGTCCATCCGCCTGGTATTTGTTCCGCCGCTCATCCTCTTTCTCGGGCTGGTGCTGACCTACGCCCTGCAGGATGCGGCGCGTGCATCCGCCCGCCACGCGCTCCACGACGAATTCGACTTCCGCGTCAACGAGATCATCCAGAACATCCACGCCCGGATGACCAAGTACGAACAGGTCCTTGAAGGGGCCGTCGGCCTGTTTGCGGCATCCAACTCGGTCGGGCGCGACGAGTTCGCGGAATACGTCCGGGCCTTGAAGATCGGGGACAAATATCCCGGCATTCAGGGCGTGGGGTTTTCCCAGTGGCTGCCGACACCGGAAAAGGCCGCGCACATCGCGAAAATCCGCGCCGAAGGCTTTCCCGGCTACGGCATCCGTCCCGCGGGCGTGCGGGACATCTACACGTCCATCGTCTACCTGGAACCCTTCGACTGGCGCAATCAGCGGGCCTTCGGCTACGACATGTATACCGACCCGGTTCGCCAGGCGGCGATGGAAAAAGCCCGCAATGACGGGGACGCCCATATTTCCGGCAAGGTGACGCTGGTGCAGGAAACCGAGCAGGCCGTTCAGCCCGGTTTCCTCATGTACCTGCCGGTCTATCATTCCCGCGCTTCCAGCCAGAATCCGGATGCGCGCGGCGCGAACCTGATGGGCTGGATCTATGCCCCGTTTCGCATGGGGGATCTCATGACCGGGGTGCTGGGCGAGCATTTCGGCGAAATCGTTGCGACCCTGGATCTCAAAATCTACGATGGCGATACGCCTCGGGCGAGCCGGCAGATGTTCGACTCGAACAGCCATGTCCGGCACCCGGATCCCGGGTTTCAGGCCGTCAAGGTGATCGCACTTTTCGGCCACCAGTGGACGGTGGCCATCGACTCGCTGCCCGCCTTCGACGCCCGGTTGAAAAACGATGAAGCGAATTTCATCGCCGTTGCCGGCACGCTCGGCAGCGCAATGCTGGCCCTGGTCCTGTGGCTGCTGGTGACGGGGCGGGAGCGGGCACTGACCCTGGCGGAAGGGATGACCGCGGACCTGCGCCAGGGCGAGGCCAGGCAAGCCCGGCTCAACCGCGCCTTGCGCCTGCTCAGCGACTGCAACATGGCGCTGGTGCATGCGGAAGAAGAGCACACGCTGCTGGCAGAAATCTGCCGCCTGTGCGTCGAGCGCGGGGGCTACCTGATGGCGTGGGTCGGTTATGCCGAGCAGGATGAAGCCAAAACCGTGCGCCCCATCGCGCAATCCGGCTATGAAGACGGCTATCTCGACGGCATCAAGATCACCTGGGCCGACTCCGAGCTCGGGCGCGGCCCGACCGGCACTGCGATCAGGCGCAGAATGCCCAGCGTCAACCAGAATGTCCTGACCAACCCGATGATGGCGCCGTGGCGGGAGGCGGCGATGCAGCGCGGCTACCAGTCCAGCATCTCGCTGCCGCTGATCGACGCTGAGATCGTGCTGGGCACCCTGACCATGTATGCGCGTGAAGCGCAGGCCTTCGACGCCGAAGAAGTGCGGCTATTGCAGGAGCTTGCCAACGATCTCGCGTTCGGCATCACGACCTTGCGGACGCGCTCGGCGCATGCGGCCGCGAAGGAGAAGCTGGCTTTCCTGGCCCAGTTCGACCCGCTGACCCATCTGCCCAACCGCTTGCTGCTGCGTGACCGTTTCGAGCGGGCGGCGCTGGTCGCGGAAAACAAGAACGCCACCATGGCGATGCTTTACCTCGACCTGGACAATTTCAAGCAGATCAACGACAGCCTGGGCCATGACGCCGGCGACCAGGTGCTCGTGGCTGCCGTGGAGCGTCTGCAGCGCTGCATTGCGGCGACCGATACCTTGAGCCGACTGAACAGCGACGAGTTTGTCATCCTGCTGGCCGGGCTGCGTGATTCGCCCGGGATTGCCAGCGTGGCCAACGCCATCCGCGATGTCTTCGCCGAATCTCTCGTCATCGAGGGCAATGCGCTGAACGTTTCCTTCTCGATCGGGATCAGCCTGTTCCCGGCGGACGGCAAGGATTTCGACGCCATCCTCAAGTGTGCCGATGCCGCAGTCGGCAGCGCCAAGGCTGCCGGCCGCAATACCTTCCGCTTCTTTACGCAGGAAATGAACGCCGACCTGCTGGCGCAGATGCGGCTCACCGGGGAACTGAACAAGGCCGTGCGGCAAGGCGAGTTCCTGCTTCACTATCAACCCCAGGTCGACATTCACGATGGCCGGATTATCGGCGCGGAAGCCCTGGTACGCTGGCAACATCCGGTCGAGGGCCTGATCTCGCCGGCCAGGTTCATCCCGCTTGCGGAGCGTAGCGGCCACATCGTTCAGATCGGCGAGTGGGTGCTGAACGAGGCGTGCCGGCAGGCCAGAAGCTGGATGGATCTCGGCTTGGCGCCGCTGATGGTGGCGGTCAACCTCTCTGCGGTGCAGTTCAAGCGCGGCAACGTGCTGGAAATGGTGACCGCGGCGCTCGCCGACTCGGGCTTGCCGGCGAACTGCCTGGAACTGGAACTGACCGAATCCATCCTGTTGCAGGACATCGACGCGACGATGGAAACCTTGCGCGGCTTGAAGGCATTGGGCACCAAGCTTTCCATCGACGATTTCGGGACCGGCTATTCCAGCCTGTCCTATCTCAAGCGACTGGATGTCGACAAGCTCAAGATCGACCAGTCGTTTGTCCGCGACATGCTGACGGATGAAGACGGCGCCTCGATCGTCAAGGCCATCATCCAGCTGGGACACAGCCTTCAGCTCGAGGTCATTTCGGAAGGCGTGGAAACCGATGCCCAGCTGGCTTTCCTGCGCGGCTCCGACTGCGATTCGGCGCAAGGCTATCTGTTCAGCCCGCCGGTTACGGCCGAGCTGTTTGCCCAGTTTATCCAGAACGGCTTCCGCTGGCCGACATGAAACTGCCCCGACCCCCTGAACATCCTGCAATACAGAGAGACAGAACATGCGCTACTGGTTGATGAAATCCGAGCCCTCCGACGTCAGCATCGACGACCTTGCCGCCATGCCGAACCAGAGCGTCGCCTGGTACGGCGTGCGTAACTACCAGGCACGCAATTTCATGCGCGACCAGATGCAGCCCGGCGACAAGGTGCTGTTCTACCATTCATCGTGCGCCGAGCCGGGGATCGCCGGGCTGGCCGAGGTCGGCGTGGCGGCGTATCCCGACGCCACCCAGTTCGATCCGAAGAACAAGTACTTCGACCCCAAGGCCACGCCGGAGACGCCGCGCTGGTTCAACGTCGACGTCAAGCTGGTGAAGAAGACGCGGCTGATGCCCTTGTCCGAAATCCGCGGCTATCCCGAGCTCGCCCATATGCGCATCCTGCAAAGGGGCAACCGGCTGTCGATCACCCCGATCGACCCGGCCGAATACACCTTCATCGTCAAGCACCTCTGATGCCGGAACTGGCCCCTGCGCTGCTCGCGGCCTACGTCGGCCTCGGGCTGGTGGTCGGATTCGTTGCGGGCCTGCTCGGTGTCGGCGGCGGGCTCATCATCGTGCCGGTGCTGATCCTGCTGCTGCATGCGCAGGGCCTGGCCGCCGGCATCGAGCCGCAACTGGCACTCGGCACTTCGCTTGCCTCGATCCTGTTTACCTCGCTCTCCAGCGTGCGCGCGCACCATCGCCACGGTGCGGTCGAGTGGCCGCTGGTGCGGCGCATTACGCCCGGTATCCTGCTCGGCACGCTGGCAGGCGCGGTGGTGGCGGCGCAGATGCCGGCACTGGTGCTGAAGGTGTTCTTTGTCGCCTTCCTCTTTTACGCCGCCGTCCAGATGTGGCTGGATTTCACACCGGCGCCGCATCGCGAATTGCCGGGGCGCGGCGGGACGACGCTGGCGGGCGGCGCGATCGGCGTGGTGTCGAGCTGGGTCGGCATCGGCGGCGGCACCCTGTCGGTGCCCTTCATGCTGTGGCACAACGTTGCGCTGCACCGGGCGATCGCCACCTCGGCGGCGATCGGCTTCCCGATTGCCATCGCCGGTGCAGCCGGCTATCTGCTGGGCGGCTGGAACGCGAGTGGCCTGCCCAGCGGCAGCCTCGGCTTCGTCTACCTGCCGGCGCTTGCCGGCATCGCCCTCGGCAGCGTGCTGACCGCCCCGCTAGGCGCACGCACCGCGCACCGCCTGCCGGTGCGGCCGCTGAAGCGGGTTTTTGCGCTGCTGCTGCTGGCGCTGGCGCTACGCATGGCGTGGACGTTCTAGCGGCGCGTTGCGGTTTCTGGCACGGCTGGTCTCTGCACGAATCAAACTGCGCTGCGCGTAATGATTTGGCGCTTGAGCAGCGCTGTTGCCCGGGTTAGTCTTTCGACACATGCCGATTTTCGTTGCATGGTCGATCCCTAACCCGTGGAGAATTACATGGCACATTTGCAAGCAGTCCACACCAAGCTGCAACCCCAACAGAACGCTTACACGCAGCTCACCACGTATCTGGATCCGCATAGCCAGGTTGCCTGGGGCTACATGCATGCGGAGCCACGGCCATGCTTTACGCCCACCCTGTTGCGGGAGCTGCTGTCCTGGGGAAGCGAGATGGCCGGCATGGTCGACGACCCCGCGCAGGAGGGCGTGAAATATTTTGTTCTGGCGTCAAAAGTACCCGATACCTTCAGCCTGGGGGGCGACCTCGATCTTTTCCTGCGGCATATTGCGGCGCGTGACCGCGATGCGCTGTATCGCTACGCGGTTTCCTGCATCGACTGCTCGTATGCCGTGCACAGCCACCTGAACCGGCCCAATGTGACGAGCATTGCCCTGGTCCAGGGGCAGGCGCTCGGTGGCGGGTTTGAAAGTGCTTTGGCCGCCAAGGTCCTGATCGCCGAGCGCGGTGCCAGGATGGGACTGCCGGAGATCCTGTTCAACCTGTTTCCGGGGATGGGCGCGATGACTTTTCTGGGGCGTCGTGTCGGTCATCATCAGGCCGAAAAAATCATCCTCAGCGGAAAGCTTTATCTGGCGGAAGAGTTGTACGAGATGGGGGTGGTGGATGTGCTGGCCGAGCCGGGCGAGGGCGAAAGCGCGGTCTATGGCTATATCCGCCGCGAGGAAAAATCCCGCAATGGGATCCTGGCCGTGCGCGCCGCGCGCGAGATCAGCCAGCCTGTGTCTTACGATGAATTGATCCGCATCACCGAAGTCTGGGTGGATGCAGCCTTGAGACTGGAGGCGAAGGATCTGCGGATGATGGAACGGCTGGTCAGCCGGCAAACGGGCAAGGCTGAAACGGCCAATGCAGTCGCGCCGTCAAGTGCCTTCAGCGCGTAATTTCCGGTCCAGATAGGTGGTCAGGGCGGTTTGCGCTCGGGCGAGCGCAAACCGAAGCTCGTCGAGTTTCTGACCTGCGTCAATTCCGGTCATTTCATAGGGTTTGATGCGTTCGGCGTCGACGCACAGCTGCGCCAACTGGTTGGCGCCGACATCGCGGGCGCCGCCTTTCAGCATGTGCAGTTGGTGATGCCATTGCCCGTAATCCTGGGCGGTCAGCGCACATTCGATGTCGCGTATCGCACGTTCGCTTTCCTCCGAAAAGCTGGCAAGCAAATCCTGCACGAAGGCCGCCCCGCCCATTTGCGACAGCTCGTTCAATACCGATTCTTCCAGCTCCAGCGCCGGCGCCTGCTCCTGTACTGCATGGGGGGCGGCAGCAATGGGCTGCGCCGGCTGGCCGGCCAGCCGGGCAACCACGTCGAACAGTTCGCGGCTGTTGATCGGCTTGGTGAGGAAGGCGTCGGCCCCCGCTTCCTCGCAGGCGGCCCGTGCCTCGGCGCGCGCGTCGGCGGTGAGCATGATGATGGGCAGGTGGCCGTTTTCCATGAAGCGCCAGCGCAGCGCCACTTCGGGTCCGGACAGCTGCGGCATATGCATGTCGACGATGGCGAGGTGGTAAGGCGGGCTGGCGGATTCGAGCATGGCCAATGCTTCCTCGCCGTCATGCGCCAGAAAGGTTTGGTGTCCGGCATGCTCCAGCAGACCGCGGATCACCCGTTGGTTGACCGGGTTGTCTTCCGCCACCAGGATGCGCAGCCCAGCCGCATTCCCCGCCTGGGTCCGGAAATGGTTGGCCAGCGATACGACGTTAGCCGGCATGGCGTGGCTGACCACGGCATGGATGGCGTTGAACAGCAGGGTGGAATTGACTGGCGTGCGCAGCACCGAGGCATAACCTTCGCGCATCAGCAGGCTGTCGTGCGGCAGGGCGATGCCGGCGTCGGACTCGATCAGGATGACGGGTAGCGTGGCCAGGCTGGGGTCGTCGCGCAGCAACTGCAGGAACGTGACCGGACCGCCCGGCAGCGCGGAGCGCTCCACCACCACTGCGCCGAGTGGCGTGTTGCCCGACACGGTGGCGGATAGTTCGGCGGTGAGCTGGGTGGTATTGCCGAGCGTCATGGTTTCGGCGCCCCAGTTGCGAATGACTGCCTGGATACGGGCTGCCAGCGCGCTCCCCGCCAGAATGGCCACCCGCATCGGCGCGTCGAAATGTTCCTCGGATGCTGCAGTCGGGGCAGCCTGCAGGGCAAACGGCAACTCGAACCAGATGGTCGTGCCTTCATCCTCGCGGCTGTGCAGGCCGATTTGCCCGCCCAGCGTTTCCACCAGTTGCTTGGCAATGGTCGTGCCCAGCCCGCTGCCGCCAAAACGGCGGGTGACGGACGGATCGGCCTGGGTGAAGCTGTCGAAGATGCGTGCCTGTGCGGCTTCTGGAATGCCGATTCCGGTGTCGACGATTTCAAAGCGCACCCGCTGCGGCTGGCCCTGTCCGACCGGGCGGATATACACATCGATCCGTCCGTGCTCGGTGAATTTGATGGCATTGCCGATCAGGTTGATGAGGATCTGGCGCAGGTGGCGCGCATCACCATGCAGCTGGAACAGCGTCTGCGGCGCAATGTGCGCCGCCAGTACCAATCCTTTGCTTTGCGCCTGGGATTCCATCATCGCGGCCGTGCCATTGACCAGGCGATGCAGGTCGAAATCCTCGCCTGTGGTGACGATCCGCCCGGCCTCGATGCGCGAAATGTCGAGCACGTTATCGATCAATTCCAGCAGGGCGTGGGCCGACGCGAGAATGATCTGGGAAAACTCCTGTTGTTCCTTGTTGAGCGGGGTTTCCGCCAGCAGATCGGCGGAGCCGATGACGCCGTTCAGCGGCGTGCGCAGCTCGTGGCTCATGTTGGCGAGGAAGCTGGATTTGGCCAGGTTGGCCTCCTGTTCGCGCTTGACCGCAGCATGAAGTTGTTTCAGCAGGCTGGATGCGTAAAGGGGAATCACGATGAGCGTAAGCCATATGCCCCACCAGAGCGGGGTGTGGGCCTGCCAGAAGGGATTGAACTGATAGACAACGATGAATCCGATCGCAGATGCAAGCGTCGAGACGTGTAGATAGGGCATTCCATAGCGGAAGCCATTGCCCAGCGTGACCCACAGATAAGTTGCGACAATTGGCGCACCGGTTTCATTCGTGATGGCCAGCATGTAGGTGGCGACGGTGAAATCGTGCAGCATGCCGATGCTGCGGCGGGGAACGGAGACACCCGGGTCGGCGATTGCGCCGATCAGCAGGGCCAGGGAAACAGCCGTGAGGGTCAGGCCGATGAAATGGACCTGTTCAGCCATGGCGGGACTGTGCTCCAGCCATCCGAGTGAGAAATACAGGTAGAAACCCGCAACGATGCACAGGCGAATGAGCGCCTGCTGAAACTCGGTGTCCGGCCGTGCGCAAATCCGCCGCTGCAGGCGTTTGGCGAAACTGGAAAGCGGCAGCCGGTTCAACATGCGGCCGGCTTAGTCGGCTGGTTCGCCCAGTTCGCGCATGACGGTCGCCACGGCATCGATGCGCAGTTCAAAGGCACGCACGCAGTCGGGGTCGAAGTGCCGCCCGCTTTCCGACCGGATATAGTTCAGCGCTTCCTGAAACGACCATGCTTGCTTGTAGGGACGATGGGAGGTGAGCGCGTCGAACACATCGGCCACCGCCACAATCCGGGCGGGCAGCGGGATGGCCTCGCCGGCCAGGCCCTGCGGATAACCGCTGCCGTCGAATTTCTCGTGGTGGCCCAGCGCGATCACGGCGCCCATCTGCAGGTAGCGTGATGGGCTGTCGGTCAGAATCCCGTGGCCGATCAGCGGGTGGCGCCGCATGATGATCTGCTCTTCCGGGGTATGCTGGCCGGGTTTGAGCAGAATCAGGTCGGGGATGCCGATCTTGCCGATGTCGTGCATCGGCGCGGCAGACTCGATCTCGTCGCACTCCATCGCGGTGAGCTTGAGCGCCTCGGCAATCAGGCGGGCATATTTCGCCATGCGAACGATGTGGTTGCCGGTTTCCTCGTCGCGATATTCGCCGGCCTTGGCCAGCTTCATCAGGGTTTCGCGTTCGCGCGTGCGGACTTCGCGGGTGGCCAGCATCACCTGGTCTTCCAGCCACTGCGCGCGGTCGGCCAGCATTTTCTGGCTGCGCCGCAGGGCCAGCAGGTTGTGGCAGCGGGCGCGGTATTCCTGCGGGTCGATCGGTCGGGTGAGGAAGTCGGTGGCGCCGTTTTCCAGCGCCTGATAGCGGATCTGGCGGTCTTCCACCACGGTGACGATGATCAGCGGCACGTCGGCCAGGCGGCGTTCCGCGCGCACGCGCCGGGTGAACTCGATGCCGTCCATGCCCGGCATGCGGTAGTCGCTGATGATGAGATCGGGCGTCACGTGCTGCATCTGCGCCAGCGCGTCCAGCGGGTCGGCAAAGCTTTCCACCACCACGCCGGGTTCCAGCGTGCGCGCCAGGCCTTCGAGCAGGCTGCGTGCGGTGCTGCGGTCGTCGACAATCACCACCCGCGCGCCGCCGCGCGGATTTGCATTGTGCGGCGGCGCGGCCGGCAGGGATGAGGGCACGATGCGCAACTGCTTGGCGGACACTGGTTTTCTACCTTAAACGATTGATAATTCCGCGGTTTAGATGAATTATCGGGCGGGCAAGTCATGAACTTTAACGCGCAGGAGAGATGAAATGAAGAAAAACATGGTGTGGGGCCTGGCGGCTGGATTGCTGGCACTGTTTTCGCTGACGGCGCTTGCCGAGCCGGTGGCGGATTATGCGCGCGAGAAGAAATGGGCGGATGAAATCCTTCCCGGACTGGTGGTGGGCGACCCCGTCTATCTGCAAACGCCGCGCGGCCACCACAAGTTCCTCACGCTGTTTACCCCGGCGGACACCGGCAAGGCGGCCATCGTCGTCCATGGCATGGGCATCCACCCCGACTGGGCATGGTCGGCACCCTGCGCACCGAACTGGCCGATCGCGGCTTCGCCACCCTGTCGGTCCAGATGCCGATCCTCGCTGCCGACGCCAGGGGCGAAGCCTACCCGCCGACTTTCCCCGAGGCCGCCGAGCGCATTGCCGAGGCGGTCGCGTTTCTCAAGGCCAAGGGCTACAAGCAGATTGCCATCGTCTCCCACAGCATGGGCTCGCGCATGAGCCGTGCGTATGTGACCGGCAAGCCCGACCCCGCGGTGAAGTCGTGGGCGAGCCTGGGCATTTCGGTCGACGACTACAAGGCCGTGAAACTGCCGATCCTCGACCTGTACGGCGACAACGACCTGCCGCAGGTGCTGGCGAACGCCGGCAAGCGCAAGCAGAGCCTGGCAGCCAAGGACTCCAGGCAGGTGACGATCGCCCGCGCCGACCACTTCTTCACTGGACACGAAAGCGAGATGGTGGCGGCGGTGGCGGATTTTCTGAATGCGACGTTGAAATAAAACGCTCTCCGTGAAGATCGCGGGGCGGGGCTTGGAATGCGACAGTTGGTTCCAGGGATCTTCCTGGCGTTCCTTCGCGGATAAGTCTTTTAATCTATCCCAGCAGCCGCGACATTGCCTCGCGGTATTTCTCGCTGGTCTTTTCGACGATTTCGGGGGGCAGTTCCGGCCCCGGCGCCTGCTTGTTCCAGCCGCTGCCTTCCAGCCAGTCGCGCACGAACTGCTTGTCGAAGCTGGGCGGGTTGCTGCCGGGCCGGTACTGGTCGGCCGGCCAGAAACGCGACGAATCCGGGGTCAGCGCCTCGTCGATCCATACCAGCTGGCCTTTTTCGTCGAGGCCGAACTCGAACTTGGTGTCGGCGATGATGATGCCGCGGGTGAGCGCATATTCGGCGGCTGACTGGTACAGGGCGAGGCTGACGTCGCGCACCTGCTTTGCCAGGTCGGCGCCGATCAATTCGGCCATCTGCGCGAAGCTGATGTTCT
>JAHJNP010000078.1 GCA_018820745.1 Gammaproteobacteria bacterium | reverse complement strand
AAGGCGTTGGTGTTGAGGCCGCCGCAGAGCCCCTTGTCCGAGGTGATGACGATAAGGCCGACGCGCTTGACGTTGTCACGCGCAATCACGAACGGATGCTTGTATTCGGTGTGGGCGTACGCCAGGTGCGTTGCCACGCGGGCAATTTTCTCGGCATACGGGCGCGCGGCCCTCATACGCTCCTGCGCCTTGCGCATTTTGGACGCCGCCACCATTTCCATGGCCTTGGTGATCTTGCACGTGTTCTCCACGCTCTTGATCTTGGTCCGTATCTCTTTTCCGGCTGCCATATTTACTCCTTAAACCCAGCCTCCTAAAACCAGCGGCTCGAATCAGCGCGGTCTATCAATAGACGCCGGTTTTCTTGAAATCGTCGACCGCGGCGGTGAGCGCCTTTTCGGTCGCTTCATCCAGATTGCCGCTGGTTTCGATGGTGTCCATGATGCTGGCGTACTTGGACTTCACGAACGCCATCAGCGCGGATTCAAAGGCCAGAATCTTGTTGACCTCGACGTCGTCCATGTAGCCCTTGTTGACCGCGAACAGGGTCAGTGCCATCTGCGAAACCGACATCGGCGAGTACTGCGCCTGCTTCATCAGTTCGGTCACGCGGCGGCCGCGCTCGAGCTGCTTGCGGGTGGCTTCATCGAGATCGGACGCGAACTGGGCAAAGGCCGCGAGTTCGCGGTACTGCGCCAGTGCCAGACGGATACCGCCGCCGAGCTTCTTGATGACCTTGGTCTGCGCGGCACCGCCGACACGGGACACCGACAGGCCGGCGTTGATCGCGGGACGGATGCCGGCGTTGAACAAGTCGGTTTCCAGGAAGATCTGGCCGTCGGTAATCGAGATCACGTTGGTCGGCACAAAGGCGGACACGTCGCCGGCCTGGGTTTCGATGATCGGCAACGCGGTCAGCGAGCCGGTCTTGCCCTTGACGGCGCCGTTGGTGATCTTTTCGACGTAGTCGGCGTTGACCCGCGCGGCACGCTCGAGCAGACGCGAATGCAGGTAGAACACATCGCCGGGGTAGGCTTCGCGACCCGGCGGGCGACGCAGCAGCAGCGACACCTGACGGTAGGCCCAGGCCTGCTTGGTCAGATCGTCGTACACGATCAGCGCGTCTTCGCCGATGTCACGGAAGTACTCGCCCATGGTGCAGCCGGCATACGGTGCGATGTACTGCATGGCGGCCGCGTCAGCAGCGGTCGCTGCGACGACGATGGTGTGATCCATCGCGCCATGCTCTTCCAGCTTTCGCACCACGTTGGCGACCGAGGACGCCTTCTGGCCGATGGCGACGTAGATGCACGTCACGCCGGTGCCCTTCTGGTTGATGATGGCGTCGATCGCGACGGCAGTCTTGCCGGTCTGGCGGTCGCCAATGATCAGCTCGCGCTGACCGCGGCCGACCGGCACCATGGCGTCGATCGACTTGAGGCCGGTCTGGACCGGCTGGTCGACCGATTTACGTTCGATCACGCCGGGCGCGATGCGCTCGATCGGCATGGTCTTGTCGGCGGCGATGGGGCCCTTGCCGTCGATCGGCTGGCCCAGCGAGTTCACCACCCGGCCCAGCAGGCCACGGCCCACCGGCACTTCGAGAATGCGCCCGGTGCACTTGGCGACATCGCCTTCGGTGATGTGTTCGTAGTCGCCCAGGATCACCGCGCCGACCGAGTCGCGCTCGAGGTTGAGCGCCACGCCGAAGGTGTTGCCCGGCATTTCGATCATTTCACCCGACATCACGTCGGACAAACCATGAATGCGGACGATGCCGTCGGTGACGGAGACGATCGTGCCCTGGGTGCGCAGTTCGCTTGCGGCACCAAAGTTTTCGATCTTGGCTTTAATCAGTTCGCTGATTTCGCTTGGATTCAATTGCATTTTGTTCTCCGAACCGTGAGGTTCCGATAAAGATGAGTTGGATGAGCCTGGCCGCGCCTTAAGCCTGAAGAGCGAAGGACATGCGCTGCAGCCGCCCCTTCACCGAGCCGTCTATCACCTGGTCGCCGATGGCAATCACCGCGCCGCCGATCAGTTCAGGATCAACTGCCACTTGCACGTTTACTGCGCGGTTGAATTTGGCCTTGAGACCGGCCACCAGATCGTCGAGTTGCGCCTGCGTCAGTTCCTGCGCGCTGGTGATGGTCGCCTCGAGGGTGCCTTCAGCGTTCGCTTTCAGGGTCTCGAACTGCGCGCCGATTTCCGGCAGCAGCGACAGGCGGCCGTTTTCGGCCAGCACCTTGACAAAGTTGCCACCGCGTTCGCCGAGATCGCCACCGGCCACCTCGATGATCAGGTCGGCCACGCGATCGATCGACACCGCAGGATCGGCGATCAGACGCGCCACCTGGTCGTCCGACACGATCAGCGCCAGCGATTGCAGGCGTGCCGACCAGCCCGCCAGGTCTTTTTCGCCCTGCGCCATGCGGAATACCGCCTCGGCGTAGGGACGTGCCAGGGTAGACAGTTCGCTCATGACTTACAGCTCGGCTTTCAGCTGGCCCAAAAGCTCAGCGTGCGTTTGCGCGTTGACTTCGCGGCGCAGGATTTTTTCCGCACCGGCTACCGCCAGCGCGGCCACCTGATCACGCAAGCTTTCGCGTGCGCGGTTGGTTTCCTGCGCGATATTCGCCTGGGCTGCGGCGAGCTGACGCTCGCCTTCTTCCTTGGCCGCGATTTTCGCTTCCTCGATGATCTGAACCGCGCGCTTGTCCGCCTGGGCAATCACTTCGCCAGCCTGCGTTTTGGCATCGCGCAGGTTCTCGGCGGCCTTTTTTGCCGCCAGCTCCAATTCGTGCTTGCCACGGTCGCCCGCGGCGAGGCCGTCGGCGATCTGCTTCTTGCGCGTTTCGAGCGCGTTCATGATCGGCGGCCACACGAACTTCATGCAGAACCACACGAAGAAGATGAACGTGATGGACTGGCCGATCAAAGTTGCGTTGAAATTCATATCCGCACCTTAATTAATGACGGGGGTTAAACAAGTTCCGTATCAACCCGTGAATTAACCGGCAACGGCAAACAGAACGTACATGGCCAGACCGACGGCGATCATCGGCACGGCGTCAACCAGACCCATGACGATGAAGAACTGGGTCCGCAGCATCGGGATCAGTTCGGGCTGGCGGGCAGCGCCTTCAAGGAAACGGCCACCGAGGATGCCGATGCCCACGGCCGCGCCGAGCGCACCCAAACCCATCATCAGGGCGCCAGCGATATACAGCACTGCTTGAGTCATTTCCATTTGTTGCTCCTAGAAGTAAAAATTAAAGTTGAAAACAGAAACTGGTTAAAAACGAACGAAATCAATGATGCTCTGCGTGGGCCATGTCCAGATAGACAATGGTCAGGGTCATGAAAATGAATGCCTGCAGGGTAATGATGAGGATGTGAAACACCGCCCACGCCCACTGCAGCACCCCGCCAAACGCTGCCAGAATCCACCCGCCGCCGTACATCAGCGCAATCAGGATGAAGATCATTTCGCCGGCATACATGTTGCCGAACAGACGCAGGGCCAGCGAAATCGGTTTGGCGATCAGGCCCACGCCCTCGAGCAGCAGGTTGACCGGGAACAGGAATTTGGGGAAGGGCTGGAACGCCAGCTCGGAGAAGAAGCCGCCCGCGCCTTTCATCTTGACGCTGTAGTACAGCACCAGGAAGAAGATCGACAGCGACATCCCAAACGTCACGTTGGGGTCGGTCGAAGGCACCACTTTCAGGTATGGCACCCCCGCCATCGATGCCGCATAGGGCAACCAGTCAACCGGGATGAGATCCATCATGTTCATCAGGAACACCCACATGAACACGGTCAGCGCCAGCGGCGCGACCATCGCATTCCGATGCGAGAAGGAACCGCGCACGGTGCTGTCGATGAATTCGATGACCCATTCGACAAAGTTCTGCAGGCCGGCCGGCACCCCGGTGGTGGCTTTTTTGGCCGCCATGCGGAACAGGAACAGGAACAGGACGCCGAGGCCGATCGAGAACAGCATGCTGTCGACGTTGATTGCCCAGAAGCCCATGGCCGCGGCTTCCTCGGCACCGGAGGCGATGCCCCAGGTGCCGTCGGCATGCTGGCCATAGGTCAGGTTCTGCAGGTGGTGCTTGATGTACTCGCCAGAGGAATGGTATTCCGAAGCCATAGTGATCAAATTCAATTAAGTGAGTTTTGGATGGACACGCTACGCGCCCCCATTCAAAACCAACCTTGGCAAAACCCGCCGGGCCAGCGGGTTGGCTACTTTGTGTGCGTGCTTGCCGCGACGACCAGCCAGGCGAACTGCGCCAACACCAGGCCGAGCAACAAGGGCAAGGGCGCCAGCTTCAACACCCCAAGCCCCAGCAGCAGCAGCCCCACCAACAGCACCAGCCGCTCTAGCCCGGCACGAACAAACATCTTGAGCAGGCGGTGCTGATCCCACTCGGGATGCCGCATCGATTGCCGCTCGCGCCACACCAGCACGGCACTGACCGCCAATGCCACCAGCGCGCCGTACAATACGGCCAACCCGGCCTCGTGCCCGCCAATGCCCGCCGCCGCCAGCGCGAAGACGGGCGCGAGTCCCGCCTGCGCCAAGGCAACCCGCCGGGTGCCGGTATGCTTGCCGTGCAACATTAGCCGGTGATGATACTAGAATTAGTGCGACTCATGCAATCATCAAGCCGATTGATGATGCATTTCACTACATAGTAATGTTGCAGCGCCGGCAGTGGCTTTGCCCCACGTAGCAACTGTCGCGCTTACAACGCGATGCCCAGACGCTGCAACAAGCCCTGCAACTCGTCGGCGCTGGCAAAATGCAGCGTCAGCCTGCCGCCGCCCTTGTTGCTGGTTTGCACGTGGGCCGTCATCCCCAGCGCATCCGACAGCGCTTCTTCCAGGCGAATCACATCGCGCGAAACAGCCTGTTTGACCGGTGTGGCCGATGCATCCTTCAGCCGCGCAACGCGCCGCTCGACCTCGCGTACCGACAAGCCGCGGGTTTCGATTTCGTGCGCCAGTTCGCGCTGCGCGCCCGCCTGCAAGGGCAGCAATGCGCGCGCATGGCCCATTTCGAGGAGGCCCGCGGTAAGCATGTCCTGCACCGGGCGGGACAGGTTCAACAGCCGCAGCAGGTTCGACACTGCCGCACGGGATTTGCCGACTGCCTGAGCAGCCGCATCATGCGTCATGCCGAATTCGTGAATCAGTCGCTGCAGGCCGTGCGCCTCGTCGATGGCATTGAGGTCCTCGCGCTGGATGTTTTCGATCAGCGCCATCGCCGCCACCGCATCGTCGGCCACCTCGCGCACCAGCACGGGGATTTCGGCGAGGCCAGCCAGCTGCGCCGCGCGCCAACGCCGCTCGCCAGCGATGATTTCATAGCCGGCCCCGATTTCGCGCGCCAGGATCGGCTGCATCAGCCCCTGTGCGCGGATCGAATCGGCCAGCTCCTGCAGCGATTCGCTGTCCATCTGCGTGCGCGGCTGGTATTTGCCGGGCGCCAGTTGCGTCACATGCATCATGCGCAGGTCGCCCTGTGGCGGCGCCGCGCTGTCTTCGCCACCCAGCAGCGCGTCGAGCCCACGCCCGAGTCCCTTCAATTTGGCCATTATGCCGTCTCCCCTGCTGTGATACCCGCGCGCCGCAACGTCTCTTCCGCCAGTTCCATATACGCTTTTGCCCCCTTGCACTGACGGTCGTAGACCAGCACCGGCAGCCCGTGACTGGGCGCCTCGGCCAGCCGCACATTGCGCGGAATCACGGTGTCATACACCCTGTCGCCGAAATGCCGCTTGATCTGGTCCGACACCTGCTGCGCCAGCGTGCTGCGCGGGTCGAACATCACCCGCAGCAGGCCTTCGATCCGGATATCGGGGTTGAGCCGCTGCTTGACCTTCTTGATCGTGGCGACCAGGTCGGTCAGCCCTTCCAGCGCATAGTATTCGCACTGCATCGGGATCAGCACCGCCTCCGCCGCCGCAAACGCATTGACCGTCAGCAGATTCAGCGTCGGCGGGCAATCCATCAGGATGAAGTCGTAATCGTCGGCCACCTGCGCCAGCGCCGCCTTCAGCCGCAGGTCGCGCTGCTCCAGGTTCACCAGGTCGATCTCCGCGCCGGCGAGTTCGCGGTTGGCCGGAATGACATCGAAGTGGCCCGGCTCGGAGCGCATCCGCGCGTCGCGCACGCTCACCTGGTTGAGCAGGATCTGGTACACGGTCGGTAGCGCGGTGCGCTTTTCGATGCCCGCACCCATGGTCGCGTTGCCCTGCGGGTCGAGGTCGGCCAGCAGCACGCGCTGGCCAAGCTCGGCCAGACTCGCGGCCAGGTTCACCGCCGTCGTCGTCTTGCCGACGCCGCCCTTCTGATTGGCAATTGCCAGAATTCGGCTCATTCAACAGGCTCCAGAACAATCAAATGGCGGCTCGCCTCCAGCCCCGGGACAACGAGTGCGTGGTTAGCACTCACTTTCACCCAGGACGGCATGTAGGCGATCTCTTCGTGCGGCATCAAGCCCTTCATCGCCAGCCAGTGGCCAGCGGGCTCAAGCAGGTGGCGGGTCAGCGTGACGAATTCTTTGAGGTCTGAAAACGCGCGCGAAGTGATGACATCGAAGCGCGTCCCGGGCCGGAAATCCTCCACCCGGCCGGTGACTACATTGACATTGTTCAGCCCTAGCTCGGCCTTGGCCTGCAGCAGAAAGGCGGTTTTCTTGGCGACGCTGTCGATCAGCGTCACCTGCAATTCCGGCCGCGCGATCGCCAGCGGGATACCCGGCAGCCCGCCGCCACTGCCGACGTCGAGCACACGAATCAAATCAGAACCGCCGCCCTGAAAGAAGGGAACCGCCGCCAGCGAATCCAGCAGGTGGTGGCTGACCATGCGCTCGGCGCCGCGCACCGCGGTCAGGTTGTGAACGCGGTTCCACTTCTCCAGCAATGCCAGATAGGCCAGCAGCTTTGCCTCGGCGCCTTCGGGCAAGGCGAGACCCAGGGCGACGATGCCCGCCGTTAACTGTTGTTCGACCGTCATGCGCTTTGCTTTTGTTCGTCCGGCTTCAAGCCGCGCTGGGGTTTATCTGGCGCGAAACCGCGCTTGGCGTACACCAGCAGCACCGAAATCGCCGCCGGCGTAATCCCTTGCAGCCGCGCCGCCTGCCCCAGCGTTTCGGGACGCGCCTTCTGCAGGCGCTGGCGCACTTCCATCGATAGACCGGTGAGCAGGCTGTAGTCGAGGTCGGGCGGCAGCCGCTGGGCTTCCTGCCCGCGCTGCTTTTCGACCTCGTCATTCTGGCGATCGATGTAGCCCTGGTATTTGGCGGCGATCTCGACCTGCTCGGCCACGCGCGGATCGGCCTCCCCTGCCCCGCCGCCGGGTAGTGCGAGCACCTGCGCATAACTCAGGTCGGGCCGGCGCAGCAACTCGAACAGACTGTATTCATGGTCGATCGGCTGGCCGATGAGCCGGGTGGCAGCCTCTGCCGGCAAGAGGGCGGGGTTGACCCAGCTTGCCTTGAGGCGCTCGGTCTCGCGTGCGACCGCATCGCGTTTGCGGCTGAAGGCGTCCCAGCGTGCGTCGTCGACCAGACCGAGGGCACGCCCGATTTCGGTCAGCCGCATGTCGGCATTGTCCTCGCGCAGCTGCAGGCGGTACTCGGCACGGCTGGTGAACATGCGGTAGGGCTCGGAGACGCCGCGCGTGATGAGGTCGTCGACCAGCACGCCGAGATAGGCCTCATGGCGCCCGGGGCGCCACGCGTCCCTGTCCTGCACCTGCAAACCGGCATTGGTGCCCGCCAGCAAGCCCTGCGCCGCAGCCTCTTCATATCCGGTCGTGCCGTTGATCTGTCCGGCGAAAAACAGCCCGGCGATCGACTTGGTCTCGAGCGAGGCCTTGAGACTGCGCGGGTCGTAGTAGTCGTATTCGATGGCGTAGCCGGGGCGCAGGATGTGCGCCCGCTCCAGCCCGGGGATCGAGCGCACGATATCGAGCTGCACGTCGAACGGCAGCGAGGTCGAAATGCCGTTGGGATAGATCTCGTGGGTGGTCAGCCCCTCGGGCTCGAGGAAAATCTGGTGGCTCGCCTTGTCGGCAAAGCGGGTGATCTTGTCCTCGATCGACGGGCAATAGCGCGGCCCCACCCCCTCGATGACGCCGGCGTACATCGGCGAGCGGTCGAGGCCGCCGCGGATGATCTCGTGCGTCTCCGTCGTGGTGTGGGTGATCCAGCACGGGCGCTGCGCGGGATGCCGCGCCGCGTCGCCCATGAAGGAAAACGCCGGTGCCGGGTCGTCGCCCGGCTGCGCCTGGGTCTGGCTGAAATCGATGGTGCGGCCGTCGATGCGCGGCGGGGTGCCGGTTTTCAGGCGGCCGACCGGCAGGTTCAGCTCGCGCAGGCGCGCGGCCAGCGACAGCGAGGGCGGGTCGCCCATGCGCCCGGCGTGGAAATTCTCCAGCCCGACGTGCACCAGGCCGCCCAGGAAGGTGCCGGCGGTCAGCACCACCGCGCGGCTACTGAAGACGATGCCGAGCTGGGTCTTCACGCCAATGACACGGTCGCCGTCGAGCAGCAGATCGTCGACCGCCTGCTGGAACAGCGTGAGATTGGGCTGGTTTT
>JAHJNP010000077.1 GCA_018820745.1 Gammaproteobacteria bacterium | reverse complement strand
CTTGGCGCCCGACACGCGGACCGCGTCGCCCTGGATGCTGGCCTGCACCTTGAGCTTGCTGTCCTTGATGACTCTGACGATCTTCTTCGCCAGCTCGGTTTCCACGCCGGTCTTCACCGTCACGCTGCGCTTGACCTTGTTGCCCGAGACTTTTTCGACGCTGCCGATGTCCAGGCACTTCACGTCGACGCCGCGCTTGGCGAGCTTCTGCGCCAGGATGTCGTACACCTGATCGAGCTGGAATTCGGTGTCGGCGTGAACCGTCAGCACGTAATCGGCCTGCTCGATGCGCGCGTCGGAGCCCTTGAAATCGAACCGGGTAGACACTTCCTTGTTGACCTGGTCGACCGCGTTGCGCACTTCCTGCTTGTCGACTTCGGACACGATATCAAAACTGGGCACGTTGTTTACTCCTTGAAATGCAGACGGCTAATCAGCCACTGGAATGCGGTAATTTTGCGCCTATGGACAGTCAAAATTTATCGGCCATCCGGGTTCATATCCATCACAAACGACTGCACCGGCAGCCCGGTTTCGTCGTGGAACTCGGCCGCCGCCATCACCCCCAGCCGCGCCAAGGCCTCGGCGTCGAGCGAGGGCGCGCGCCAGGCCGCGTACATCGCCCCCAGCGCATACGAACTGCCGCTGCCGTAGGCGTAGAAGCGCGAGAATTCCTGCACGGTGCGATGCGCCGCGACGCCGAAAATACCGCGCGGGTTGGCGATCAGCACGTCCATGCGGGAGGACTCCAGGTCTTCTTCCTTGTCCTCGCCGGTCTGCAGGTAGTAGTGCTCCTTGAGGGCGCCGTGCATCGTGTTCCATACACGGAAGATATCCGCCGCCGAATCGAACTGCGGCAGCACATCCAGCGAGGAAAAATAGTCCGCCAGGATCAGCTTGAAAGTGGCCGATCCGGTGATCGCAACATAGCTGTCGCCGAGGCGGATGATCTTCTCGTGGTTCGCCACGTAGTCGGCGGATTCCTTGCCGCCGCCCCACTTCGTCAGCGTGTCGGCCGCGATCGCGATGCGGCCATCCTTCCTGACGACGGTGACGGTGGTCATGGCCTAGGCGAAGTGGCAGACGTAGTGATACGGCTCGCCGGAGACTTCGATGTCGAAACTGGAGTTGCCCGGCACGTTGAACGACTGCCCCGCGCCGTAGGCCTTCCACTCGTTCTCGCCGGCCAGCTTGACCCGGCACGCCCCTGCCACGGTCTCCATGATTTCCGGCGCGCCGGTGTTGAAGGTGAGCGTGGACGGCAGGATCACGCCGACCGATTTCTTGCTGCCGTCGGCCAGCGTGATGCTGTGCGATACGCACTTGCCGTCGAAATAGACATTGGCCTGCTTGGCGACGGCGACATTATCGAACTGGGACATGCTCATTTTCTCCGTGCATTCTGTTTGGCCGCGATCCGCAGGCGCAGCGCGTTGAGCTTGATGAAGCCGCCCGCGTCTTTCTGGTCGTATGCGCCGGCGTCGTCTTCAAACGTGGCAATGGTCGAGTCGAACAGCGAGTCGGTCTTGGAGTCGCGGCCGACGACGCTGACGCAGCCCTTGTAGAGCTTGAGCAGCACGCTGCCGTTGACGTGTTCCTGGGTATGGTCGATCAGCGTCTGCAGCGCCACGCGCTCGGGCGCCCACCAGTAGCCGTTATAGATCAGGCTGGCGTAGCGCGGCATCAGATCGTCCTTCAGGTGCGCGACTTCGCGGTCCAGCGTGATCGATTCGATCGCGCGGTGGCCCTTCAACAAAATGGTGCCGCCGGGGGTTTCGTAGCAGCCGCGCGACTTCATGCCGACATAGCGGTTTTCCACCAGGTCGAGCCGGCCGACGCCGTGCTTGCCGCCCATTTCATTGAGCTTCGACAGCACTTCGTGCGCGCGCATGGTCTGGCCGTTGATCGCCACCACGTCGCCCTTGGCGTAGGTCAACTCGATGTATTCGGCCTGATCCGGCGCCTTTTCGGGCGACACGGTCCAGCGCCACATGTCCTCCTCGGCCTCGGCATTGGGGTCTTCCAGGTGGCGGCCTTCGTAGGAGATGTGCAGCAGGTTGGCGTCCATCGAGTACGGGCTGCCGCCGGCCTTGTGCTTCATCTCCACAGGGATGCCGTGGGCCTCGGCGTAGGCGAGCAGCTTCTCGCGCGAGAGCAGGTCCCACTCGCGCCAGGGCGCGATCACCTTGACGTCGGGCTTCAGCGCATAGGCGCCGAGCTCGAAGCGCACCTGGTCGTTGCCCTTGCCGGTGGCGCCGTGGCAGATGGCGTCGGCGCCGGTTTCGTTGACGATCTCGATCAGGCGCTTGGCGATCAGCGGCCGCGCGATCGAGGTGCCGAGCAGGTACTCGCCTTCGTACACGGTGTTGGCACGGAACATCG
>JAHJNP010000076.1 GCA_018820745.1 Gammaproteobacteria bacterium | reverse complement strand
CAGGTCGAGGTAGCGGTACTGCAGGCGGATGTTCTCGTTGATGTTGTCGTCGTCGATCTGGAACGGCGGCGTCAGCGAGGGGTTCAGCACCTCCAGCTTCTTGGTCAGCAGCTCGACCATGCCGGTCGGCATGGTGGGGTTTTCGGTGCCGGCGGGACGCGGCCGCACCAGGCCTTCGATCTTCAGCACGAACTCGTGGCGCACGTCCTCGGCCAGCTTGAAGGCTTCCGGGGTATCGGGGTCGATCACCACCTGCATCATGCCTTCGCGGTCGCGCAGGTCGATGAAGATGACGCCGCCGTGGTCGCGCCGGCGATGCGCCCAGCCGCACAGGGTGACGGTGTTGCCGATGTCGGCGGCGGTGACGGCACCGCAGTAATGAGTACGCATGTTCTTCCTAATTAAATACCGGGACGCGCCTCAGCCGAAGCTGCGTCCATCGAGACAATGTATTTCAACGCACGATCAACCCGCACGTTCTTCCTGCCAGAAACAAAGAAGCGGGCGGCTCGCACCGCCCGCTTTCCGGTTTGATCGCAGCCGTCAGTTACATGCCGGACACGCGCCCGTACCGCAGGCGGGCGCGGCAGCTTCTGCCTTGGCGACGGGCTTGCTGCCGCTATCCTTGAAATCGGTGGCGTACCAGCCGGTTCCCTTCAGCGCGAAGCCGGCCGCCGTCACCTGCTTGGCGTAATCGGCCTTGCCGCACGACGGGCACACGGTCAG
Organism: Gammaproteobacteria bacterium; assembly: GCA_018820745.1. Lineage (GTDB taxonomy): Bacteria > Pseudomonadota > Gammaproteobacteria > Burkholderiales > Thiobacillaceae > Thiobacillus. The sequence goes on along the minus strand of JAHJNP010000076.1, from coordinate 4,724 downwards.
CAGCGCATCGGACATTTTCTGCATTTCGTCCTGGGCAAAACCGCAGGACGCACATTTGTAAGTGTAAATCGGCATGATTCGCTCCGATAAATCAATAAGTTGCGTAATTATACCCAAACAACGGGCACACGTATCCAAACGACGGGCACACGCAGCGAATCTGGCGACAACGCGCCGGGTTTCAAGAGGGCCGCTACCAGGCCAGGCTCAGGCTGCCGTAGACGCGCCGGCTGAAACGGTTGGTGTTGCGGAACTCGTGATAATCCTTGCCCAGGTTCTGCCCCACCACCGCAGCCTCCATTTCGGTCCCCTGCCATTTCCAGCTGTGCGCCAGGCGGGCGTCGACCCGGGTGAAGGCCTCCGTGTCATCCCCCTCTGTCAGCCATTTCTGGGCGTCGGCGCGCTGGGCAAACAAGCTGGCTTCCCAATGGTTGCCAAAATGGTAATTGGCGAGCATTCCCCAACTGCTGCGCGGCGCGGATAGCGGAATGTCTTTTTTGAAATTGGTATCTGCAGTGTCCGTACTCAGGAAAACACGGGCATAGTGGACACTTATATCCAGCTTACGGGTTGGCCGCCAGCGCATCTGGACTTCCCCGCCGTGGGAATCGATCCCGCCGATATTGGCCGCGCTGAAGACTTTCGGCTGAAGGGAACCGAACACATCAAGCGCCGGGTCGACCTTGACCATACCGATGAAGTCGTCGATCCGATCCCGAAACAGCCGCACGTCCATCTCAAGCCGCAAAGGCCGCCAATGTCCGACATAAGCAATCTCGCGCGACACGATGCGCTCAGGCGCCAGGCCACCGGAAGGTACGGTAAGCACATCGATCGGGACTCCCGACTCCGATAGGAGAACCTGGTTGCCCTCCTCCTCAAAGAAAGTCGGCGAGCGGTAGGCGCGCGATATTCCCAGCCGGATGACATGGCCTGGCGCCACAGTGAAATTGGCCGCGGCTCGCGGCGAAATATCTGCGCCAGTGAAGTAATGGTGTTCCAGCATGGCGCCACCCTGCAGCAGCACGCGCTCGTGAGGACGCCATTCGAGGTTGCCGAACGCGCGCGCGATCTCGCCGCGCATTGTTTTGCTGGAGTGGTAACCCTGCGGACTTTTAACGGTCTCCTGCCACAACTCGCCCCCCCACACTGCGCGCAGGCTGGGCGCCCACTGCTCATTCACCTGCAGATCAATGCTGCTGCGGGACTGCCGCAGGTATTGATCGACAGCGACATTGCCATAATCAATGCCGTTGTAAACTAGGGGAGACACCCGCGCATCAGCATCGAACCGATTCTGCGTATGGTATGCCTGCACCCGCCATTCACGACGCTCCGATTCCACCTTGCGATAAGCGAGTTGCAGATACAATGCGTGCGAATCCTGCTCGTTTGGTTCAAGGGCAAGCCGCGCATCCTCGTTATTGAGGACACCCGCTTTCCCATTCCCCTGCATCAGACCGAATTGCGCCATGACATCCGAGTCTGGCGAAAACTGCCAGTCCATACGGCCATTGACGAAGTAGGTTTGACTTGCCTCCAGATATTGCCCGGTAGCAATACCAGAATTGGGGGGCCCCGTGACATCCCTCTCGAAGCGATCCCGCTGCTGGGCCGACGCAGTAAGGCGGTAGTGCAAAGGTCCATCTCCTCCGCCGTGGCGAACAGTCAAGCCGCGCATGTCCTGCTGGCCCAGCTGCAGCGAAACGAATTCGCCCGGCACCTGCGCCGCCGTCTTGGTGATGATATTGATGACCGCAGCAAAGGCATTCGCGCCATAGACTGCAGCGTCGGGCCCGCGCACCACTTCGATGCGCTCGATGTCGTCGATCGCAAGCGGCAAATCCGTCCAATTCACCGCACCATAGTGAGGGCTGTAAATTGAGCGCCCATCGACCAACACCTGAAAACGGCGCGAATAGGCGTCGCCCAAGCCGTGATAGCCGGCCGCCCAGGTATTGTCGCGCGTATAGGCGACCGAAAAACCCGGCACCAGGCGCAGCAGGTCGGGAATGTCGCGGAAACCCGACGCGCGGATCATCTCGCGGTCGATGATGGTGACGGCGGCAGGCGCCTCGCTCACCGGCTGCGACAGGCGCGACACCGACAGCACCACCGGCAGCTCGTCGAAAAAGTCGGATTCGGTGATGGCAGCCCACGCCGGCTGCGCGCACGCCAGGGCGCCCATGAAAAAAAGGATTCTACCCGGCACGCGGAAAGCAGTTGATTGGTTGCGGCTCACTGCCACTTCACGCCGGTAGTGCTCCACGGCTTCGCTCCGCATGGAAGGTCATTAACCCATACCCTACGGCAATTCGCCCGCGAACTTTAATCCTGGCCCTGCCGGCGCGCATAACAACCCGCAGACCGGCCGGACACAGGAAAACGCTCCCTTCCGGTAAAACCTCGGAGAGGATTGGTGTCAGCACATCCTGCGCATTACCAGCCGAAACTCAGGCTGCCGTAGACGCGGCGGCTGAAGATGTTTTCCTCGCGGAATTCGCTGTAATCCTCGCCCAGGTTCTGTCCCACCAGGGCGGCTTCCACCTCGTGTCCCTGCCAGTTCCAGCGGCGGGCCAGGCGGACATCAACGCGGGTGAAGGCTGGTGTGGGGTCGCCATCGCCCAACCAGATCATGCGGCCCGAATGGTAGACGCCGGCGCTGGCGATCCAGCCCTGTCCCAAATCATGGCGCGCCAGCAAGCTAAAACTGTCCCGCGGCGCGGAATCCGTCACGTCGTCGTCTACAAGATCCAGCTCTGGGCTGGTCGAGATGAACACCCGGGCATACTGGACCGACAGGCGGAATGCGGGGGTGGGCTGCCAGTTCAGTTGCAGATCGCCCCCGCGCAAGGTGAGGCTGCCGCCATTCACTACTTCGCGCGCGCTTCCCGGATTGCCCCCCGACACCAATTCGGCGCCCACGGGCAGCGTGATCGGTGTCGTGCCGATGTAGTCATCCACCTTGTCATGAAAAAGCTTGGCATCCAGCTGCAGGTGCCAGGGCCGATAGCGACCAACGTAGCCGACTTCATGCGAGCGGATGCGCTCGGGCAGCAGGTCGTTGGGCGAGATGCCAATAATATCGACAGCCAACCCGGTCGTGCTGCGGTAGACGTAGTGGCCATCCTGCTCAAGGAAGGTCGGTGTGCGATAAGCCTGGGACACATTGAGGCGCAGGGTGTGGTCGGGCGCGAGATCGTAATTGACCGCGAGGCGCGGTGAAACGTTAAAACCGGTGTAATAGTGATGCTCCAGCATCGCCCCGCCCTGCAGCAACAGATCGGGGCGGGCGCGCCACTCCAGATTGGCATTGACGCGGCCCAGCACGCCTTGCCGGGTGTCGTCGGTATCGAAATACAGGGCGCTTTGCACCGCCTCGCGCCGCAGTTCGGCGCCCCAGGCCATGCGCACGTCGGGCGCGATCTGGTTATTGGCCTGAAACTCCAGATTGGTGCGGGTTTGCAGCGCGTCCTGGTCGCCGATGATCGTCAAGCCATACACATCAAGGCGGCTCGGCGCATCGAGGTTGTGGCGGCTGTGATAGAACTGCAGCGACCATTCATCGTCAACCCCGAGCGCGCGGCGAAACTTGAGCTGCGCATACTGGGTATCGACATCCTGTTGCCGCGGCTCCAGAAAATGATCCATCCGGGGCGGCGAATACAGGCGGCCTGCCTGCCAGTCGCCCACGCTGGCACCGAATTGCGTGGAGAGCTCATCGGTGGCCGACAAACGGTAATCCGCCCGGCCATTCAGAAAATAGGTCCGGCTTTCCTCGAACAATTTTCCGGTCGCTGCGCCATCGACAACATCGGTTTCGAAACGGTCGCGGTTTTGTGCCGAAAAGGTCAGCCGGTAGTTGAGGTCGCCTTCCCCGCCACCGTGACGCAAGGTGACCCCGGCCATGCCCTGCTCGCCATATTGGAGGGACGCGAAGGTGCCCGGCACCTGAATGGCTTCCTTGGTAATGATGTTGATGACGGCAAAAAAGGCATTGGCGCCGAATGTGGCCGCATTCGGACCGCGCACCACCTCGATGCGCTCGATGTCGTCAATCGACAGGGGAAGCTCGCCCCAGTTGACCACGCCATACGCCGCGCTATAAAACGAGCGGCCATCGACCAGCACCTGAAAACGCCGCGAAAAGGCGTCGGCCATGCCGTGGTAGCCCACCGCCCAAGTGTTGTCGCGGGTGTAGGCCACCGAAAATCCCGGCACCAGGCGCAGCAGGTCGGGAATGTCGCGAAAGCCCGAGGCGCGGATCATGTCGCTATCGATGACGGTGACGGCGGCAGGCGCTTCGTTCAGCGGCTGCGACATCCGCGACACCGACAGCACGACTGGCATCTCGTCGAGAAAAGCGGCTTCGGTGATTGCGGCCCGCACGGCGTGCGGGCATGCCAGGGCGGCGCCCAACAACAGCAGGCGTGCAAACACACCGAAGAGATTGTGTGGCACCCTGTTCACCGATGTCGGTGCGCATTGCGCACCGGCCGTTCTCCGCATTGTTATGGGTTCGTGATTATGGGTTTGTGCGACTTAACGCTTCCTCAGAAGGGAATGTCGTCGTCCATGTCGTCGAATCCGCTGCTGGCCGGCCGCTGGGCGGCGGCCGGGGCGTTGGCGCGCGGCTGGCTGCGCGGCGCGGGCGCGGACTGGTCATAGCCGCCGTCGTCCATGTCGGCCATGCTGCCGCCACCGCCCTTGCTGCCCAGCATCTG
>JAHJNP010000075.1 GCA_018820745.1 Gammaproteobacteria bacterium | reverse complement strand
ATCGGCGCCGGGCACCGGCAGGATGAAGGGGTTGGAGCCGGTGGCGAGCAGCAGGCGGTCGTATTCGGCGCGGGTGCCGTCGTCGGCTTCGACCGCGCGCGCGCTGCGGTCAATCTTCACCACCTTCTTGCCCAGATGCAGGGTGATGTGGTTGTCGCTGTACCAGTCGAGCGGGTTCAGCACGATGTCGTTGACCGTCTGCTCGCCGGCGAGCACCGGCGACAACAGGATGCGGTTGTAGTTGGGATGCGGCTCGGCGCCGAACACGGTGATGTCGTAGAGGTCGGGCGCCAGCTTCAGCAGCTCTTCCAGCGTGCGCACCCCGGCCATGCCGTTGCCGACCATGACGAGCTTCATCTTGGGACCCTGTCCCATGGGCGTACTCATATCCATCTCACCACTCCAAACGAAAGACTAAAAGTGATGACCGAGATACGCCGTTGCATTCGGTCTGCTTCGAACAACATCCAGAGGAGCCATCAACAGGGCTCCATCCTTGTCATTGCGAGGAGCGAAGCGACATGGCAATCCAGAGTGTCCGTTCAATCCAATGACTGGATTGCCGCGCTTCGCTCGCAATGACAACTTGCTGAGAATTACCTTAGCAAGCCCTATGCCATGATGTAAGCGTGCAGCGAACACCTTGTTTAACAATGACTTATCGACTTCCGCCTTGAATGTCCCGTCCGCGCCATGCACCACCGCAGTGCCAACCCAAGCTGCATGCACCAAACCCTACGCTGCCGCCCGGCCGAATCCATCGATCGCCGTGATCGCGCGCGCCTGATTGAGGTCTTCGGTATAACCCGAGGCATACAGGCACACCGCCAGCTGGTTGCGGATCGGCAGCGGCAGCGGCAGGTGTTCGCGCATGACCCGGTCGATCCAGGCACCGGTTGCCCGCGCGCCAATCTCCGGCAGATTCGCCAGAACGGATGCGATCGATTGCGCCTCGTACACCGGCTGTCCCTGTCCGTCCTGCACCAGCACCATCCCCGGCCGCTGCAGCGGGTCGGCAAACGCCTCGCCCTCACAGCCCTGCAACAGCAGAGCATGTCCGCCCAGGGCTTCCAGTACTTCGCGCGTCGGTGCCAGTTCCGCGCCTGAGGCCACCGGCGTCACCCGCACCGAATGCTCGCCCAGCACATCGGCCAGCATCGCCAGCCGCGTCACCCAGCCATCGATCCCCAGCCGTGCGCGCAAGGCCAGCAGCGCGGCCAGGCCGGGGCTCAGCAGCGCCACCGGCGCGAAGGCGATGCCCTCGTCCAGCAGGGCCGCATTGACCTGCGTCGTGGAACTGCACGGCATGACGCCGAGCTCGCGCAGCACGTAGGCCGCCGCCGTGCCGCCGCCGCCTTCGAGCACGCCGTGGATCAGCACCGGAATGCCGAAGCTCTTCAGCAGCAGCGCCAAAAGCGGGGTGAGATGCGGATGGGTGCGCACCCCGTGATAGGTGGGCAGCACCACGGTGCGGAAGGGCCCGGACGGCGCGACGAAATCGGGCAGGCGCTCGGCCAGCGCCGCATGCAGGCCGAGCCAGCCATCCAGCCCCGGATCGTGCTGGTTGAAGGCGACCAGAAAGGCCGCCGTCTCCAGTTCCGGCACGCCGCCGTCGAGCAGCGCGGCGCCCAGCGCGCGCGCCTCGACATAGTTCAGGCCTTCGCCGGCTTCGATCTGGAGGATCAGGGTTGCATAGCTCATGACTGTCCATCTGGAAAAAGCCTGAACCACAGAGGCACAGAGGCACAGAGAGAAACCAAAAGGAATTTGAGGTTCTCTGTGCCTCTGTGCCTCTGTGGTGAAATGGTTTTCATGCTGCGGCCCGATTCCCTGCGATCAGCCGCTTCAGTTCCGGCACGCACGAGCCGCATTCGCTACCGCATTTCAGATTTGCCTGCAGCGCGGCCAGGTCGGCGCCTGCGGCAATCGCCGCGACGATGTCGGGCTCGGCCACGTTCAAACAGTTGCACACCACATGCCCGCGGCCCGCCCCGCCTGCGGGCGGTCGCGCCACCGGCGCCAGCATCCAGGCGCGCAGCGAGGCCGCATCGACGCCGTCGACGATCGCATCGCGCAGCCAGTCGAAGGCGGCGGTCTCGCCGGTGAGGCGCGCCGCGGTCACCTTGCCGCCGTCGACCCGCACCCGCTTGGAAATGCCGCGCGGACTGTCCTGGTATTGCATCACCGCAAGCGGGTCGTCCAGCCCCAGCGCGGCGTCGAGCGCAGCCAGCAGGGAATCCGGCAGCGGCAGCGTATGCGCCAGCCGCAGCGTCAGCACATCCCGATCGCGCCCGGCCAGTCCGGCGGCGGCGTAGTCGCAGGCGCGCAAGAGCGGCTGCACGGCATCGAGCAGTTTCGCGCCGTCGCCCACCGCCAGCGCGGCCATGCGCCAGGGCAGCTCGGCCTTCGCTACCTGCACCGCGGCATGCTTGAGCTCGGGCTGCTTCGACACCGCATCGAACACCGGCAGGGTGAGCGCGTTCACGCCCCGCCCGCCCATGAAGCGCCCGCCCCAGTGCATCGGCAGAAAGCACTGGCCGGGGCGCAGGCTGTCGCTGGCCTCGGCCACCACCACCACCTCGCCGCGCCGGCTTTTCACCCGCACCAGGTCGCCCGATTTCAGCCGCCGCAATTCGAGGTCGCGCGCATTCATCGACAGCAGCGGGGTGTCGGCGTGGGCGAACAGGCGCGCCACGCGGCCGGTGCGGCTCATCGCATGCCACTGGTCGCGCAGACGCCCGGTGTTGAGGTGCAGCGGATAGCGCGCTTCGATGGCTTCCGCCACCGGGCGATACGGCGCGGCGTGAAAATGCGCGCGGCCGTTTTCAGTCGGATAAATGCCGTCGGCATACAGGCGCGCCTGGCCAGACGAGGCGCCCTCGGGGAACGGCCATTGCTGCGGGCCGGCATCGAGCAGCGCATAGGAGAGGCCGGTGATGTCGAGATCGCGCCCGCGCGTGGTCGCGCGATGCTCGTCGAACACGGCTTCGGCGCTGGCGTAGGGGAACAGCCGCGCGCCCTGCTCCGGCATCAGCCGCCGCGCAAACTCGCACACGATGGCCCAGTCGGCGCGTGCTTCGCCCGGCGGCGCAACGGCGGCGTGGACGCGCGAAATGCAGCGCTCGGAATTGCTCATGGTGCCGTCGGTCTCGCCCCAGGTGGACGCCGGCAGCAGCACGTCGGCGAACGGCGCGGTTTCGGTGTCGGCAAAGGCTTCCTGCAGCACCACGCATTCGGCCGCCTGCAGGGCTTCGTGCACCAGCGCCTGGTTCGGCAGCGACTGCGCGGGGTTGGTGCAGGCGATCCAGATCGCGCGAATCTCGCCGCGCCGCACCGCCTCGAACATTTCCACCGCGGTCTTGCCCGGCGTCGCCGGCACGTCGTCCACCCCCCACAACCGCGCGACTTCGGCGCGATGCTCGGGGTCGTTCAGGTCGCGGTGCGCGGAGAGCAGATTCGCCAGCCCGCCGACCTCGCGCCCGCCCATCGCGTTGGGCTGGCCGGTGAGCGAGAGCGGCGCGGCGCCCGGCTTGCCGATCTGCCCGGTGGCCAGATGCAGGTTGATCAGCGCGGCGTTCTTGTCGACGCCGCAGCTCGACTGGTTCAGGCCCTGGCAATACAAAGACAGAGTCGGCCCGGTGGCGAACCAGCGCGCCGCCTGCACGATGTCCGCCGCCGCCACCCCGCAGATCGGCGCCATCTTTTCCGGCGTGTAGTCGCGCACCAGGTCGCGCAGCGCCTCCCAGCCTTCGGTGTGCGCGGCGATGGCTGCGCGGTCGATCAGTTCTTCCCACAGCATCACGTTCAGCATCGCGTGGAACAGTGCGACGTCGGTGCCCGGCAGGATGGCCAGATGCAGGTCGGCTTCCTCGGCGGTGTCGGTGCGGCGCGGGTCGACCACGACGAGCTTCAGGTTCGGGTTGGCCTTCCTCGCCGCCTCGATGCGGCGGAACAGGATCGGGTGCGCATATGCCGTGTTCGAGCCGGCGATGAAGATCGTCCCGGCGTGGTCGATGTCGTCGT
>JAHJNP010000074.1 GCA_018820745.1 Gammaproteobacteria bacterium | reverse complement strand
CAGGCGGAAGGCCTCACGTGCCAGCGTTTCGTTCACGCCATCCATCTCGTACAAAACCTTGCCCGGCTGAATTTCAGCAACGTAGTATTCCGGTGCACCCTTACCATTACCCATCCGGACTTCGGCCGGCTTACGCGAAATCGGCTTGTCCGGAAAAATACGGATCCAGATGCGGCCGCCACGTTTGATGTGGCGGGTCATCGCACGTCGCGCAGCTTCAATCTGACGAGCCGTCAAACGACCACGACCGACCGCCTTGAGACCAAAGTCGCCAAAGCTCACATCGGCGCCGCGGGTCGCCATTCCGGTATTACGGCCTTTTTGCTCCTTGCGGAATTTTCTTCTAGCTGGCTGCAGCATGTTTCACTCCTGGTTTCTTGCCGCGCTTTTCCTGTTCGGCCACCACAGGCTGTTCTCCACGAGCGAGCGTATCGCCCTTGTATACCCACACCTTGACGCCGATGATGCCGTAAGTGGTCTTCGCTTCTGCAAAGCCATAGTCGATGATGGCGCGCAGAGTGTGCAGTGGCACACGGCCTTCGCGGTACCATTCGGAACGCGCGATTTCCGCACCGTTCAAACGGCCGGCGCTCATGATCTTGATGCCCTGCGCGCCCAGCCGCATGGCATTCTGCATGGCACGCTTCATGGCACGACGGAACATCACACGTTTTTCGAGTTGCTGTGCAATGCCATCGGCGATGATCTGGGCATCCGTCTCGGGCTTGCGCACTTCTTCAATGTTGACGTGCACCGGCACCGACATCAGGCGCGCAAGCTCGCCACGCAGGACTTCGATGTCCTCGCCTTTTTTGCCGATCACCACACCAGGGCGACCGCTGAAAATCGTGATGCGTGCGTTTTTCGCCGGACGCTCGATGACCACCTTGGAAACCGACGCATGGGCGAGCTTCTTTTTCAGATAATCACGAACCTTGATGTCCTCAAGCAGCGTGCTGGAGAAGTTGCGGTTCGAACCGTACCATTTTGCCGTCCAGATACGCTGGACACCAAGGCGGAACCCGATCGGATGTATTTTTTGTCCCATGGCGCTTCCTTAATCCCCAACCGTCACACTGATGTGACAGGTTGGTTTAGTAATACGATTGCCACGGCCTTTGGCGCGTGCAGTAAAGCGCTTCAGCACCGTACCCTGGTCGACAAGAATCGTCTTGACCTTAAGGGTATCGATGTCGGCACCTTCATTGTGCTCGGCGTTGGCAATCGCCGACTCAAGCACTTTCTTGATGATGCCCGCACCTTTTTTAGGGCTGAAGGCCAGGAGATTCAACGCCTTCTCCACGCGTAGGCCACGAATCTGGTCGGCGACCAGGCGGCCCTTCTGTGCGGACAGGCGCGTACCACGCAAAATTGCAGAAACTTCCATCATGCGCTCCTTATCTCTTAGCCTTCTTGTCCGCAACGTGACCCTTGAAGGTCCGCGTCAGGGAAAACTCACCCAGCTTGTGGCCGACCATGTTCTCGGTCACGAATACCGGCATATGCTGACGCCCGTTATGCACCGCAATCGTCAGGCCGATAAAGTCGGGCAACACGGTGGAACGGCGCGACCAAGTCTTGATCGGGCGCTTGTCGCTTGTGCCGCGAACGGCTTCAATTCTTTTCAGCAGATGCCCGTCAACGAACGGGCCTTTTTTAATTGAACGTGCCATATCTTTCTACCTCTATCAGCGCGCGTTGCGGCGGCGGACGATCATGTTGGAGGTGCGCTTGTTGCTGCGGGTACGATAACCTTTGGTCGGCGTGCCCCACGGGCTTACCGGGTGACGGCCAGCCGCAGTACGGCCTTCGCCGCCACCATGCGGGTGATCACACGGGTTCATCACCACACCGCGCACAGTGGGACGAATGCCGCGCCAGCGGTTTGCACCCGCCTTGCCGATCGAACGCAGGCTATGCTCTTCGTTGCCCACCTCGCCGAGCGTGGCGCGGCAATCAACGTGCACCTTGCGGATTTCACCCGAGCGCAAACGCAACTGCGCATAGCTGCCTTCGCGTGCCAGCAACTGCACCGAGGTTCCGGCAGAGCGCGCGATCTGCGCACCCTTGCCCGGCATCATCTCGATGCAATGCACAGTGCTGCCGACCGGAATGCTGCGCAGCGGCAGACAGTTGCCCGCCTTGATCGGCGCATCAACACCATTGAGCAACTGCGCACCCACTGCAATACCACGCGGCGCAATGATGTAGCGGCGCTCACCATCGGCATAACACAGCAATGCCAGGTGCGCAGAACGGTTGGGGTCGTACTCGATATGCTCAACCTTGGCGGGAATGCCGTCCTTGTTGCGACGGAAGTCCACCACACGGTAATGCTGCTTATGGCCACCACCTTTGTGACGCACCGTGATATGGCCATTGTTGTTCCGGCCCGAACCGCGCTTCTTCGGCTCGAGCAGCGGCGCGTGCGGCGCGCCTTTATGCAGGCCTTCTGTTACGACCTTGACGAGCGCACGGCGCCCGGCAGAGGTGGGTTTAACTTTAATCAGTGCCATGGTTTTCTCCCTTACTGACCGGACGCGAAGTCGATGTCCTGACCCGGCTTCAGGGTGACATACGCTTTCTTCCAGTTATCACGGCGACCCGTGACACGACCGGAGCGCTTGACCTTGCCCTTGACGTTCAGTACTTGCACACCCGTAACCTCAACCTTGAACAGGCTGGACACTGCCGCGCCAATTTCCTGCTTGGTTGCGCTGGGCAACACCCGAAAAACAACTTGGTTCAGCTTGTCCGCGATGCGCGTGCTCTTTTCGGAGACCACCGGCGCGAGAATGACTTTGAGCAAACGCTCTTGACTGATCGCACCCATTACACCATCTCCTCAAACTGTTTCACCGCCGCCGCCGTGATCAACACGTTGCCGAATTTGACCAGACTCCACGGGTCAGCCTGATGCGGTTCAACCACATAGACATTCGGCAGATTGCGCGACGACAGCCAAAGGTTGTCATCCACACTGTCCGCAATAATCATGACCTTGCCATAACCCATCGATTTCAGCTTGTCAGCAAGCACCCGGGTCTTGGGCGACTCGATGCCAAGACTTTCCACCACCTTGATCTTGCCATCGCGAGCCAGCTGCGACAGAATGGACGCCAAGCCAGCGCGATACATCTTGCGGTTGACTTTATGGGTGAAGTTCTCGTTCGGCTTGTTCGGGAAGGTGACACCACCCCCACGCCAGATCGGGCTCGATGTGCGGCCGGCGCGTGCGCGGCCAGTACCTTTTTGACGCCACGGCTTATGCGTGGAGGCACTCACTTCGGCACGCGTTTGCTGCGCACGATTGCCGCTGCGCGCATTCGACTGGAACGCGGTTACCACCTGGTGCACCAGCGCTTCGTTGTAGTCGCGACCAAAAGTCTCGTCGGAGGCGGCCAAGCTGGACACCTGCTGGCCCTGCTCATTGATGACGGTCAAATCCATTAGGCACCCCCTTTCACTGCCGGGCGCACCACCACATGACCACCCTTCGAACCCGGAACGGCACCCTTGAGCAGCACCAGACCACGCTCAGCATCAACACGAACGACTTCAAGATTCTGCTTGGTGCAAGTCACCGCGCCCATATGGCCAGACATGCGCTTACCCGGGAAAACACGACCCGGATCCTGCGCCATGCCGATGGAACCCGGCACGTTGTGCGAACGCGAGTTGCCGTGCGTCGCACGCTGCGACTTGAAGTTGTGGCGCTTGATGGTGCCCGCAAAGCCTTTGCCCTGCGTCACACCAGTGACATCCACCTTCTGCCCAGCCGAAAAGAGTTCGACAGAAACCGCAGCACCCGCCTGGTATTGGGCAGCCTCATCAGCTGAAACGCGAAACTCACGCATCAGCTCGGCAGCATCCACACCCGCCTTGGCAAAATGACCAGCCTGTGCTTTGGTGACACGGCTATTGCGACGCGTGCCATAGGCAACCTGCACCGCGGAATAACCATCAATTTCTGACGTGCGCACCTGCGTCACACGATTGTTTGACATTTCCAGCACTGTCACCGGAACGGACGCACCGCTCTCAGTGAAAATGCGGGTCATGCCGACCTTGCGGCCAACGAGCCCGATACTCATTTTGTATATCCTATCTCAAGCAAGCGACCTAGGCCACTCGCAAGGGTTGTAGGTGCCGATTACAATTGACCGGCGACTATTGATACTACTGAAGGGGCAGCAGTATACCTGCGCCCCTTGATTTTTACAACTTGATTTCGACGTCCACGCCAGCAGGCAAATCCAGTTTCATCAGGGCATCAACCGTTTTGTCGGTGGGGTCCATGATGTCCATCAGACGGCGATGGGTACGGATTTCGAACTGGTCGCGCGAGGTCTTGTTGACGTGCGGCGAACGCAGCACGTCAAAACGCTCGATCGAGGTCGGCAGGGGAACCGGGCCCTTGACCACTGCGCCGGTGCGCTTGGCCGTTTCCACGATCTCGAGCGCCGACTGGTCAATCAGTTTGTAGTCAAACGCCTTCAGGCGGATGCGGATTTTCTGGCTTTGCATTGAATTAACCTTATTCTTCGATCTTGGCCACGACGCCCGCACCGACGGTGCGGCCGCCTTCGCGGATGGCGAAACGCAGACCTTCGTCCATGGCGATCGGCTGAATCAGCGACACCTTGATGCTGACGTTGTCGCCTGGCATCACCATCTCGGTCCCTGCCGGCAACTCAATGCTGCCAGTGACGTCGGTGGTACGGAAGTAGAACTGCGGACGGTAACCATTGAAGAAGGGGGTATGACGGCCACCCTCGTCTTTGGACAGTACGTAAATCTCGGCGGAAAACTTGGTGTGCGGCTTGATGGAGCCGGGCTTGGCCAGAACCTGGCCGCGCTGGACTTCTTCACGCTTGGTGCCGCGCAAGAGGACGCCGACGTTGTCGCCCGCCTGGCCCTGATCGAGCAGTTTCCTGAACATCTCGACGCCAGTACAGGTGGTCTTGACGGTGGGGACGATGCCGACGATCTCGATTTCCTCGCCCACCTTGACGACGCCGCGCTCGACACGTCCGGTGACGACGGTGCCGCGCCCGGAGATGGAGAAGACGTCTTCGACGGGCATCAGGAAGGGACGGTCAACGGCGCGCTCGGGCTCGGGAATGTAGCTGTCAAGGGCGTCGGCCAGCTTGAGGATGCTGGGCTCGCCAATGTCGCTCTGATCACCTTCGAGGGCCTTGAGGGCGGAACCGATGATGATGGGGGTGTCGTCGCCAGGAAAGTCGTACTTGCTGAGCAGTTCGCGAATTTCCATTTCGACGAGCTCGAGCAGCTCGGCGTCGTCGACCATGTCGGCCTTGTTCATGTAGACGATGATGTACGGCACGCCAACCTGACGCGCAAGCAGGATGTGCTCGCGGGTCTGCGGCATGGGGCCGTCGGCAGCGGACACGACCAGGATGGCGCCGTCCATCTGCGCAGCACCGGTAATCATGTTCTTGATGTAGTCGGCGTGGCCCGGGCAGTCGACGTGCGCGTAGTGACGCTTCTCGGTCTCGTACTCGACGTGCGCGGTGTTGATGGTGATGCCGCGCGCCTTCTCTTCGGGCGAGCTGTCAATCTCGTCGTATTTCTTCGCCGCACCGCCAAATTTCTTCGACAAAATGGTGGTGATCGCCGCGGTCAAGGTGGTCTTGCCGTGGTCAACGTGACCAATCGTGCCAACGTTTACGTGCGGTTTGGTCCGCTGGAATTTTTCCTTAGCCATTTCAAGTACCCT
>JAHJNP010000073.1 GCA_018820745.1 Gammaproteobacteria bacterium | reverse complement strand
TGCCGACGCCGGACATGCCGAGCAGGGTGATTCGCTTGGTCGGCCAGGCGCGGAAGGAGTCGGGGGTGAAATGCATGAGGTCTATTTTCGCAGGGTTAGCGCGAAGCCTACCTAAAAGCCGTGCGATTACAAAGGGTGCGTACTCCAACGGCGTACCGGAAGCTGGCTTTCATGATCCGTATTGGTGCAATTCATGAGGTCTCATGCACGAAACCGGTCGGGCGGCGGAATCGTCTCTCTGATCAAAGCGCTGAAGGCTGGCCGAACCATGCGCGTATTTGGTGCGCAAAAAATGCAGTTGCACTACAGCATGTGCCCATGCTGGGTGGGCATCCCATCGACCGCCATGCACAAGATGCGCGAGTAACGCTGTTTGGGTAACGTTTACGTGCGCCGCCAGGTACCGGGCCAAATGGCACAATTGTTGCTTTTATCACAGGGTAAGCGGTTCGCTGATTTTAAGCTTGCCGAAATGCTTCCTTATTTTTGAGCGAACACTCCATGCATCCGCATTTCCCAATTGAAAAACCAACTGACCGTAGCCGTTTCATTCGGGGACTGCGGCTATCCCCCGGCGGGCACACTTCATTCCCGCGGCATGGGCTTCGATGCGGATAGCGATTCAGGCCCAAAAATGAAGCCCCAAACCCTCCTCGATCAAGCCGTAACCGAGTCGAGCCCGCTCGACATCACGCGCCTGCTCACCACCATAACCACCAATCTGGTCGGCATGATCTACCGTTGTCGGGTGGACACGACCTGGACCATGGAATATGTGAGTGACTGTTGCCACCGGCTGACCGGCTATCAACCTGACGAAGTCATGTTCAACAAGCGGATATCCTTCGATCAGATCACACTGCCCGAAGACCGCGAGCGTGTCAGGCGTGACATTCATGCCGCGCTGGAGAAAAACGAAATCTTCGAGGTGGAATACCGCATCCAGCGGGCCGACGGCCGGGTGTGCTGGATGCTGGAACGCGGCGTGGGAATACGCGATGAATACGGCAGGATGGTCTGGATCGAGGGCTACATGCAGGACATCTCCGAGCAAATGTCCGCCAACGAAGCGATGCTTGAGGCGGTCCGGCGCTATAGCAGCATTTTCGAGCACGCCACCGAAGGCATTTTCCAGACTGCGCCGGACGGGCACTATCTCAATGCCAATCCGGCATTGGCCAGCATATACGGCCATGCCTCAGCCGGTGAACTGATCAGGCATCTGCGAGACATCCAGCATCAGCTGTATGTATCACCCACGCGCCGCAGTGAATTCATGGAACGGATGCATGAAAAGGGAGAAGTAATCAATTTCGAATCGCAGGTTTACCGGCTCGACGGCAGCATCATCTGGATTTCCGAAAATGCTCACACTGTAAGAAAACCGGATGGCAGCGTGCTGTTCTTCGAAGGCACGGTGGTGGACATCACCGAGCGCAAACAGCATGAAGCCAAGCTCGAACATCTGGCCAGTCACGACAGCCTGACCGGTCTGCCGAACCGCTCACTTCTTCGCGACCGCATCGACCAGGCCATCGTCAAGGCCAGGCGCGAAGGCAGCAAGGTGGCCGTGGTGTTCGTCGATCTCGACCACTTCAAGTTGATTAACGACAGTCTCGGCCACCATGTGGGAGACCGCCTGCTGCTTGAGGTCGCGGCGCGACTCGTCACCTGCGTGCGCAGTCACGACAGCGTGGCACGCCAGGGCGGTGACGAGTTTGTCCTCGTCCTCACCGAGCAACACGGTGACACTGAAACGCTTGCCATCATCAGCCGGCTGCTGGAAGTCATTTCGCGGCCATGGATGAATGACGGGCAGGAATTTGGCCTGAGCTGCAGCGTCGGCATCAGCTGTTATCCGCAGGACGGCGACGACCCCGACACCTTGCTGCGTTGCGCCGATGCAGCCATGTACAAGGCCAAGGCCTCCGGGCGCAGTACCTATCATTTCTATACGCCCGAACTGAACGATGCCATCAACGAACGCCTGGAACTAGAAAACAGTCTGCGTCACGCGCTGGAACGCGACGAGTTCCGCGTCCATTACCAGCCGCGAATCGACACGTCCAGCGGACGCATCGTGGGCGCCGAGGCCCTGATCCGCTGGGACTGCCCTGGCAAAGGCATCATCCCGCCCGACAGTTTCATTTCGATTGCCGAGGAAACCGGGCTGATCGTCCCCATTGGGCGGTGGATCCTGCAGGAAGCCTGCCGCCAGAACAGTGCCTGGCAACGCGCCGGACTGCCCCCCATCAGCGTCTCGGTCAACCTTTCGCCGATTCAGTTTCGCCATGCCGGGCTAGTCAAATCGGTGGCGATTGCTCTGCAACAGGCGAATCTCGACCCCGCCTACCTGGAACTGGAACTGACCGAATCATTCGTCATGCATGACGCAGAACGCATCAACGTCGCCATGCAGTCTTTGAAGTCACTGGGCGTCGATATCTCGGTAGACGATTTCGGAACCGGCTATTCGAGCCTGAGCTACCTCAAGCGCTTCCCGGTTGACCGCCTCAAGGTGGACAAGAGCTTTGTTCGGGACATCGACACCGACCCCGACGACGCCGCCATCGTGCGCGCCATCATCACGCTCGGCCACGCCCTAGGCCTGAAAGTGGTAGCCGAGGGCGTGGAAACCCAGGCGCATCTGGAATTCCTGCAACAACATCACTGCGACGAACTCCAGGGCTACTACTTCAGCCGGCCGGTACCCGCGATCGAGATGGGTGCCCTTCTGGGCGGGCTGCAGACATGCACGCCCCTGCAGGCCGCAAGCGGATCAGGCATGGGCAATATAGTGCCGATACGGGGAACGGCAAGTTGATATAGCCCGCAAGCCTATCAGTACGGCCGGGCGCCCAACAGGAGGCCCCGCACGCGCGGGGCATTCATTCCGATCCGAGCGCACCTTCAAGCCGCGTCCTCCATCACCGGCTCCGGCATGCACGGCATTTCACCCGCCTTCAAGGTGCTGTAGACGTAATCCAGATTGATGACCTGAATCAGCACCTTGCCCTGATTTGCCCGAATAACCTGGGGTATCAGGGTGCCGCCGTCGTGTCTGGAAAAGGGCGTGGGCGAGATCAGCTCGTCACTGAACTCCGGCACGCCATGCAGTTCGTCGACCAGCAAGCCGATGCTTTGATCTCCGTGCTGAACCACGATGATCTGGCTACCGCGTGTGATTTCAGTCAATCGTCCCCGGACCATATAGCCCAGATCGAACACCCAGATGATCTTTTTCTCTTCATTGTCGTGTCCATACGCAAGCATGCCGATTCGGCCCTCGAAACCGCCCATGGTCATCGGCAACAGGTTCGATCCCGGCAGGGCTTCCAGCACCTGCCCGGCGGGGATCGCATACAAATTGCCATCGATGAAACAGGTCGCAAACTGCTTGCCACCGCATTCAGCCGAACTGGATTCAAGCGTGGTAGCGGTCTTGTTGCCTGAAGGAACGCGTTCGCGCACTTCGCCAAACGACTCGAACACCACGGCGATGACATCTTCCTGATAGCCATCGCTAACCTTGAACTCGCGATAACCGCTGGTGACGGTGCACCCCATGCTTGCATAGCACCCATCGTGAATCGTGATGGTCGAAGTGCTATAGCCGTTTTTCTGTTTCAGGACCACCGGATCGATGTCGAGCAGGGTTCCAACCGGACGCGACGGGTCGGTGCTGGCTATGATGTGGCCCAGGCGATTGATGAAGAAGGCGGTTGTGCCGGCTTTTCCATTCAGACCGCCGTGCAGCATGGCCGAAAACTCGGGCGCCGCATCAAACACGATGCCTATCCCGCCCACGATGGTCTTGGCGTTGTCCGGGTGACGAATGGCAGCGTGGTAAACGTAGGTTGGCCGCGCGTCATACAAGGGCGAAGGTGCGAACGGCGTGACGTGATAATCCTGCTCGCCTGCCAGCGCCATCGCGGACTGAAGCGTGACAGGGCCGATGTTGGTGCCGACCATGGCCCGGTCTTCGCCTATCTGCGCCAAAAGCGTGCTGGCGATGATGCGGCCGCTTGTGTCGTACACGAAAATCCGCGTGTAAACGGTATACAGGCTGTTGATGTAGGTCAGAATCGCGGTGATGTCTTTAACCATTGCCTCGGTCTGCACCGGTGCAGCCAGGGCGTTGCGCAGTGCCGGTGTCAGCGCCCACCACCGACAATCGTTGGCGCGCTCGTACAGATTGCGGTCGAGCAGATCGACCAGCAGGTGAGACATGAACTCAGTACCGCGCAAACTGGAACTCAGCACCGTTTCGTACAGGTTGGCGATGGATTGCGAAAACAGCTGGTTGCTCCGGTTACCGGTTTCGCTGATTTGTTCCAGCACCGATTTCAGCTGAACCAAATTGTCTCCCGTTCCGGCGGTCATGACCTGCCCATTCCAGACGACACGCTGAATGGTTTCAGCTGCCTGCATGATCTTGTAGAGCGGGGGTGAAAAAGTTTCGGCATGGGACAACAGTCCCTCGGCAACCGATGGCGCAAGCGGCATCGAGGATCGGTCGCCCTCCTCCATAAAGGCGACCTCGACTGGCACCATGACCTGTCCCTGCCAGCCCGGAGGGCCCATGTAATCCTGATACCCTTCCGCGCCGAAGGTTTGTATCAGGTATTTTCGCCCGCCAAACATGAACAAGCGCATGCTGCCATCAGGGTTGACCGGAACGATCGCCCCGACTGGCACCCATAGCGGATCGGCGCTGGCAATGACGCGGTTTTCGCTGTCGAGCAGGAGCATGTTCGAACGTTCATCCTGATCGCGATGAGACTCGAATATGCCGTGCATTTCCGTTTCAAAATCGAAGCATAGGCAGAGCATGCCGACAACCGCATGGGTTGCCGGATCCAGCATCCGCTGCGAATAGATCAAGGCCTTCTGTTTCCCGGGACGCAGATCGGTCGCCCGGAACGTTTCGACATAGCCGTCCGATTCCAATGTCTGTGCGATAAGCGGCTCGATACTGCCTTCGACTTCGGCATGCTCATCTATCTGCATCAGAACGTTGCCGTCCTTGTCGAGCAACATGATTTCGTCATACACGGAATACTTGCTGCGATAGGCCAGCAGGCGCGTGTGAATGGCTTCAGGATCATTCTGGCGGCCGGACACGAATTCGCACAAATCGCGGTCAGTGGCGAGAAAGCCGACATCGGCGGTGCGTTCATATAAATTGCGCACCACGATATCGATCACGTAGTGTGCCTTGGTGCCGATTTCCATCAGCACATTGGCACACTTTTCGTGCACCAGGCTCGAAACCAGTTCATATTCGAGCTGGTCGAACCCGGCCCGCGTGGCGGCCATGGTTTGCAGAATGGCCTTGGTCTCGGTCAGGTAATTCATCCTGGCCGAGGACTCGATCATGCGCCACATCAGGTTCAGTTCACGTAGGGATTGTTCGCTGCGGACCACATCACGCATGTAAGGCAGGAAGACATCGTTCTTGTGGGCTGTCGTGTCACGCATGCGGGTCGATCCTTGAGGAAAAATGGATTGTCATGCCTACTCCTAAGCAAGTAGCAGACCAACAATTCGCTTTTCCATGGATGACTTCGGCACCGGCTATTCATCGTTGAGCAACCTGAACCGGGTGCCGCTCAACGAGATCAAGATCGACCGCGCATTCGTCAACGCGCTTTCCCATCACGCCGGCGATCCCGGCGATGTCGCCGATGAAGACCAGCAGCGGCATGGCCAGCAGCAAGGCCAGGATGCGCGGGATCACCAGCACCGCCAGCGGCGACAGGCCGAGTGTGGTGATCGCATCGATTTCCTCGGTCACCTTCATGGTGCCGAGCTGCGCGGTAATGGCGGCACCGGTGCGCCCGGCCACCAGGACGGCGACGATGACCGGCGAAATCTCGCGCAGGATCGCCAGCAGCAGACCGTCGACGACAAAGATGCTGGCGCCGTATTGCTGCGCCTGCGAACCGAGCAGGTAAGCGAACATCACGCCAAGCAGGAACAGCATGCCGATCACGATGGAAATCGCGCCGACGAACACCGTGCGCACCTGGGCGCCGAATTCGCGCCAGCGCCAGCGCCCCGGACGCGGCAGCAACGCCATCAATTCGATGGACAGGCGGCCGGCGAAGTCGAGCAGGCCGACCACATGGCCCCACACGGCGATGCTGCCGCGCCCGGTGAGTGCGAGCATGCCTTCGCTGCGCGACCTGGGCCACGTATTCAAGGCCTTTTTCCCTGAGATACAAGGGCAGGTGCTCGGCCAGGAAGGCGGGGCGGAAATACAGCGGCTTGGGGTCGGACTGCGCACGTTTGATCAGCGTGTCCTCTTCCTCGCGCGTGGTGGTCTGGATGTAGAGAATCAGCGTGTGCTCGGCCAAGAGTTCGACCACCCCGGGCTCGTCCAGCTCGCAGCCGGCGCACGCGGCCCGGTTTCGCCGCTTGCTCCGCCTCGCCACGGGTCTACATTTAGAAGTGTGGTTTCCCCCTACAAGATGGAAGCCGGAACGGGGCGAATGATGATGGGCATGACAGGAACCGGGCAGGCGCAGAAAACCGGAACGATCAGGCTGACGCCACCAGGGTGGGTGAGCGATCCGGCGTGGCGCGGAGACAGCGCCCACCCTCCGCGCGTCATTCGCGCGCCAACGCTTGATCCCGCCGGCGACGGGCCATAACGGGCGCCGCTTCCTCTCTGCCATGCCCAAGCTTGCCCTCATCGAATCCGAAGCCGCACGGCTGGTGGGCCACGTGCCCGAGGCCCGGCGGCGCAAACTGCAGCAGGCGCTGCTCGATCTGTGTGACGCGCACTGGCTGGAAATGCGCGGCCCGGAACCGGCGACTCCGCTGGCGCATGCGCTGTGGTCGGTCGCGCCGCCGCGCGCCGACCTGCTGGCGGACCTGATCGCAGCGGGCGATGGGCGGGTGGATGCGCTGCTGCAGGGCCTGAATGCAGCACAGGCGTTTGCATTTCTGGTGCAGGCGGAGATCGAGCACGGCAACGAAGAGGGCGTACGCCTCGCCCATGACCCCATGATGCTGTTCGACTCCCCCGCAGCGGGCGCACGCTACGCCGAGGACGTCGCCACCGCCCTGCGCGGCGGCGAGGGCGTGGCCTTGCATGGGCACCCCCATGAATCGAAGCCGGCGCTATGGAAGGCGCTGGCCCGCATTGCGGCACAAACCGGGCGCTACGACCTCGCCGGGGTGATGCGCGTGATCGGTGTGCTGGCTTCCCGGCCCGCAGCCGACGCAGGCATCGACGCGGAACTTGAAACCTTGCGCCACACACTGGACGCGACCGGCATGCATTTTCTGGGGATCGATGACGAACACGTCCATTCCACCCTGCACGGCCATGCGCAGCCGCCGGTGAGCCCCCGGCAACTGGGCGTGATGCTGGGCGAAATCCGCCAGGCGGGGCGGGGTTGAGGCGCAGCGAAAGGAGACAGACCATGGAGCTGACATCGAGTGCATTTGCCCCGCAGAAGGACATCCCCAGCCAGCACACCTGCGACGGGCATGACCGGTCGCCGCCGCTGGCGTGGTCAGGGGTGCCATCCGGGGCAAAAAGCCTGGCGCTGGTGGTCGATGACCCCGACGCCCCCGATCCGGCTGCGCCCAAAATGACCTGGGTGCACTGGGTGCTGTACAACATCCCGTCCGCTACGACGGGGCTCGAGGCAGGGGCGACGCAATTGCCGGCAGGCACGTGCCAGGGCCTCAACGACTGGAAGCAGGCGGGCTATCGCGGCCCCTGCCCGCCCATCGGCCGCCATCGCTACGTCCACACGCTGTACGCGCTCGACACCGCCCTGCCGGTTCTGCACCCGGCGACCAAAACCGCCCTGGAACAGGCCATGCAGGGGCATATCCTGGCCCGCTGCGAGCTGGTGGGGCATTACAAGAAGAAGTGATCAGCGGCGGCGGCATACCCCCCGCCTGGCAAAGCCGAGTATTATCAAGCGGCTTGTGTACCCCCGGTACACAGACCTCCTTCGGAAAGACCGTGATGACCCACACTCGCCTCGGCTGAGGCGACGTTTTCCGACTGTGGAGGCCGCAACCTTCTGTTGCCGGCCCGACAAGCGCAGCCCTCCTTGGGTCGTTGCACGCTTTCCACGGAAACAACCATGTCAAAAACAGGAAACGATCCCACCCTTGCCGGCAAAGCGAGGGGCCTCGCCGCCGAAGTCCGGCGCCAGAAGGCCTTGCTTAAAACGGGGGCGTTGCAGAATGCGATCCTCAACAGCGCCAACTTTTCGAGCATCGCCACCGACGAAAAGGGCGTGATCCAGATTTTCAACGTCGGTGCCGAACGCATGCTGGGCTACACCGCCGCCGACGTCCTGAACAAGATCACGCCGGCCGACATTTCCGACCCGGAGGAAGTGGTCGCGCGCGCCGAAGCATTGAGCGTCGAGCTCGGCACCCCGATCACGCCGGGCTTCGAGGCACTGGTGTTCAAGGCTTCGCGCGGCATCGAGGACATCTACGAGCTGACCTACATCCGCAAGGACGGCAGCCGCTTCCCTGCGGTGGTGTCGGTCACAGCGCTGCGCGACGCGCAAAACGCCATCATCGGCTACCTGCTGATCGGCACCGACAACACCGCGCGCAAGCAGGCGGAAGAGGCGCTGCTCAAGGCGGGGGCGCTGCAGAGCGCGATTTTCAACAGCGCCAATTTCTCGAGCATCGCCACGGACGCCAAGGGCGTAATCCAGATCTTCAACGTCGGCGCCGAACGCATGCTGGGCTACACCGCCGCCGACGTCCTGAACAAGATCACGCCGGCCGACATTTCCGACCCGGAGGAAGTGGTCGTGCGCGCCGAGGCCTTGAGCATCGAACTCGGCACCCCGATCACGCCGGGCTTCGAGGCGCTGGTGTTCAAGGCCTCGCGCGGGATCGAGGACATCTACGAACTGACCTACATCCGCAAGGACGGCAGCCGCTTCCCTGCGGTGGTGTCGGTCACAGCGCTGCGCGACGCGCAAAACGCCATCATCGGCTACCTGCTGATCGGCACCGACAACACCGCGCG